>NZ_JBSFTT010000003.1:0-124808 GCF_053591415.1 Streptomyces sp. NPDC003032
AGGATGATCGAGATCCGCAAACAGAACCCCGCCTTCGGCCTCGGCACCTACACCGAACTCCCCTCCTCCAACCCCGCCGTCCTCGCCTTCCTCCGGGAAGCGCCCCCGACGGAGCAGGGGGGCGACGACGACCTCGTGCTGTGCGTGCACAACTTCTCGCGTTTCGCGCAGCCCACCGAACTCGATCTACAAGCCTTCAACGGACGCCATCCCGTGGAGCTGATCGGCGGGGTGCGCTTCCCGGCCATCGGTGAACTGCCCTACCTCCTCACACTGGCGGGGCATGGCTTCTACTGGTTCCGGCTGCGCGAGGAACCGTCGTAGGATCCAGCCGCGCGACGCCCTCGCGGGGCGGTTTCCGCCGCCCCGCCCTGGGCACTCCTACGCACAGCCGGCACTCCCGCACTCTGCCTTGTCCGCCCCGCGGAAAGGACGCGACGCCATGTCGGAAGCCGCCACCCGCCCCACCGCGCACGCCACGGCGCTGCTCGCCTCGCTGGACCCGCTGCTGCGCGAGTGGCTGCCGAGGCAGCGGTGGTTCGCCGGGAAGGGCCGCCCGATCGGCGCCTTCGAGCCGGTGGCGGTGACCGAACTCCTGCCGCGCAGCTCCCCGGCGGGCCTGTTCCACCTGCTTGTGCGGGTCCGCCAGCCGATCGTCCCCGCGCAGGACGCCGCCCTGCACGGCGCGGCGGCCGAACGGCCCGCCGACTGCTACCAGTTGCTGATCGGCGTACGCCGCACCCTCCCGCCGCAGCTGGCGCCCGCCCTCATCGGACACGTCACCGAGGGCCCTCTCGCCGGTCAGACGGTGTACGAGGCGCTGCACGACCCACGGCTCACCGCGCTGCTCCTGGAGCGGCTGCGGATGCCGGGCCGGCACGGCCCACTCCGCTTCGAACGCGACATGAGCACGGGCATCCCCTCGGGCCTCGCCCCGCGCCTGCTGGCCTCCGAGCAGTCCAACTCCTCCGTCATATACGGAGATACGTTCATCCTGAAGCTCTTCCGCCGCGTCGTGCCCGGCGTCAACCCCGACCTGGAACTCCCGCTCCACCTCGCCCGGCAGGGCTGCGCACGCGTACCCGCCCCCGCCGCGTGGTTCCTCGCCGATCCGGCGCCCGGCGCGGCCACGGCGGACGAAGCCTGCGGCCTCGGCGTGCTCCAGCCCTATCTGGCCGCCGCCGAGGACGGCTGGGAGCTCGCCCTGCGCATGATCGACAAGGACGAGTCCTTCACCGGCGAGGCGCGGGCGCTCGGCCGCGCCACGGCGGAGGTGCACGCCGCGCTCGCCGCCGCGCTGCCGACCGTCACCCTCGGCCGGGCCCAGGTCGAACTCATCGCCGACGGCATGGCCCAGCGCCTCGCGGCGGCGGCGCAGGCCGTCCCCGCGCTGCGGCCGTACGCCCCGGGGCTGCTCACCGCGTTCGAGGCGCTGGCCGACCTCGGCGGCGAGGGCCAGTCGTGGACGGCGCAACGCGTCCACGGCGACCTGCACCTCGGGCAGTGCCTGCGCTCGCCCGACGGCCACTGGTCGCTCATCGACTTCGAGGGCGAGCCCGCGCGCCCGCTCACCGAGCGCCGCCTGCCGCAGCCGCCGGTCCGCGATGTCGCGGGCATGCTGCGCTCCTTCGACTACGCGGCGTGCGCCACCGAACCGTGGGCCTCGCGGTGGGCCGCGGACTGCCGGGCCGCGTACTGCGTCGGGTACGCGGACGTCGCGGGCCGCGACCCGCGCACCGACCCGGTGCTGCTGCGCGCCCACGAGACGGACAAGGCGGTCTACGAAGTGCTCTACGAGGCCCGTCACCGCCCCGACTGGCTCCCCGTCCCCCTGGCCGCGGCCCGGCGCCTCGCCGGGGACGGCTCCGCCGACGCCTCCCACTGACCACCCTCTTCCGGAAGGAGGCCTCTCCTGTGGCCCCCCGTCCCCGCAAGCCGTCTGCCGAAGCCCCCGCCCCCGCCCCGCCCGCGCCCCGCACCCCGGAACCGGACCCCGCCGAGCAGACGCCCGCCCCGAAGGGCACGCGGAAGACACCGGCCCAGAAGAACCGGAAGAGCCAGAAGAAGGCGACGAGCGGGACAGCCGAGGCGGCAAGGGCGACCAAGGCGGCCAAGACCGCGAAGAGCCCGAGGACCACGCGGAAGGCGGCCGCGAAGACGGTCGCGAAAGCGGCCGTGAGGACACCTCCGGCCCCGGCCGTCGCCGCGTCCCCCGTGCCCGAAGAGGACCGCGTCCGCCTCCTGGACGGCACCCACCACGACCCGCACGGGGTCCTCGGCGCCCACCCCGTACCGGGCGGCACGGCCTTCCGGGCCCTGCGGCCGTACGCCAAGGCGGTCGCCGTGGTCGCCGGGGACCTCCGCGCCGAGCTGCACGACGACGGCGACGGGTTCTTCTCCGCGGTGCTGCCGACGGGGATCGCGCCCGAGGACTACCGGCTCCACCTCACGTACGAGGAGGCGGAGCTGGAGATCCACGACGCGTACCGCTTCCTGCCCTCGCTCGGCGAGCTGGATCTGCACCTGATCGGCGAGGGCCGGCACGAGCGGCTGTGGGACGCGCTCGGCGCCCGGCCGATGATCCACCAGGGCGCGACCGGCACCCGCTTCACCGTGTGGGCGCCGAACGCCCGCGGTGTGCGGGTCATCGGCGGCTTCAACTTCTGGGACGGCACCGGCTTCCCGATGCGTTCGCTCGGCGGCACCGGCGTCTGGGAGCTGTTCGCGCCGTCCGTCGGCGAGGGCGAGCTGTACAAGTTCGAGATCACGCGGCCCGACGGTTCGAGGACGCTGCGCGCCGACCCGCTGGCCCGCCGCACGGAGGCCCCGCCCGCGAACTCCTCGGTCGTCCACGAATCGCACCACGAGTGGCACGACGAACAGTGGCTGACGCGACGCGCCGAACGGCCCGCCCACGAAGCTCCGTTCTCGGTGTACGAGGTCCACCTGGCCTCCTGGCGGCCCGGACTGACATACCGTCAACTAGCGGAGCAGCTGCCCGCCTACGTCGCCGACCTGGGCTTCACCCACGTCGAGCTGATGCCCGTGGCCGAGCACCCCTTCGGCGGCTCCTGGGGCTACCAGGTCACCGGCTTCTACGCGCCGACGGCCCGCCTCGGCACCCCCGACGACTTCAAGTACCTGGTGGACGCGCTGCACCGCGCCGGGATCGGCGTCCTGATGGACTGGGTGCCCGCGCACTTCCCGCGCGACGACTGGGCGCTCGCCGAGTTCGACGGGCGGCCGCTGTACGAGCACGAGGACCCGGGCCGCGCGGCGCACCCCGACTGGGGCACCCTGGAGTTCGACTACGGCCGCACGGAAGTACGCAACTTCCTCGTCGCCAACGCCAGTTACTGGTGCGAGGAGTTCCACATCGACGGCCTGCGCGTCGACGCGGTCGCCTCGATGCTCTACCTCGACTACTCCCGCGAGCACGGCCAGTGGACGCCGAACGTGCACGGCGGCCGCGAGAACCTCGACGCCGTCGCCTTCCTCCAGGAGATGAACGCCACCGTCTACCGGCGCAACCCCGGCGTCGTCACCATCGCCGAGGAGTCCACGGCCTGGGACGGCGTGACCCGGGCCACCCACCACGAGGGGCCGGGCGGCTTCGGCGGCCTCGGCTTCGGCCTGAAGTGGAACATGGGCTGGATGCACGACTCGCTCGGCTACGTCTCCAAGGAGCCGGTGCACCGCAAGCACCACCACAACGAGATGACGTTCTCGATGGTGTACGCGTACAGCGAGAACTACGTCCTGCCCATCTCGCACGACGAAGTCGTCCACGGCAAGCGGTCGCTGGTCTCCAAGATGCCCGGCGACTGGTGGCAGCAGCGCGCCAACCACCGCGCCTACCTTGGCTTCATGTGGGCCCACCCCGGCAAGCAACTCCTCTTCATGGGCCAGGAGTTCGCGCAGGGCGCCGAGTGGTCGGAGGGGCACGGCCCCGACTGGTGGCTGCTCGACCCGGCGTACGGCGCGGAGCCCGACCACCGGGGCGTGCGGGATCTCGTCCGCGACCTGAACACCGTCTACCGGCGCGAGGGCGCCCTGTGGCAGCGCGACACGGACCCGGGCGGCTTCGCCTGGGTGGACGGCGACGCCGCCCATGACAACGTCTTCGCCTTCCTGCGCTACGACACGCAGGGGGCCCCGCTGCTCGCCGTCTCCCACTTCTCACCGGTCGTGCGGCACGCCTACCGCCTCGGCGTGCCGGACGAGTTCGCGGCGTGGCAGGAGGTCCTGAACACGGACGAGGCCCGCTACGGCGGCAGCGACGTCACCAACCCCGACCCCCTGAAGCCGGAGCCGGTGGCATCGCACGGCAGCCCCGCGTCCCTGCGCCTGACCCTGCCACCGCTGGCTACGGTGTGGCTGCGACCTGTTTGAGCGCGGCGGGCAGCTCCTCGGCGTACAGGATGCCGAGCCGCTGCGTGGCCCGGGTCAGGGCCACGTACAGGTCGCTCGCGCCGTAGCGCGCCGGTTCGACGACCAGGACCGTGTCGAACTCCAGGCCCTTCGCCTGACGCGGGTCGATCAGTACGACCGGCCGCGTCAGGTCCGGGGCCTCCCCGGCCGTCACTCCGGGGAGCTGTGCGGCGAGCTCCTGATGGAGGTCGCGCGGGGCGATCACCGCGAGGCGGCCCTCGTCCCGGGTCCCGGCCGCCACCGCGTCCGCCACGGCGGCGGCGAGGTCGTCGGCGCGGCGCCCCCAGGGACGTACGCCCGTGGACCGCACCGAGCTGGGCGGCCGGAAGCCGGGGTCCCCGGCGGCGCGCGGCACCTCGGCGGCCAGGTCCATGATCTCCACCGGGGTGCGGTAGTTGACGGCGAGGCGGGTGTACTCCCAGCGGTCCTCGACGTACGGCCGCAGGATGTTCTCCCACGATCCGCAGCCGCCCGCCTCGGCCGTCTGCGCCGGGTCGCCGACGAGCGTCATGGAGCGGGTCGGGCAGCGCCGCATGAGCAGCCGCCACGCCATCGCGGACAGCTCCTGCGCCTCGTCGACGATGATGTGCCCGAAGGCCCAGGTGCGGTCGGCCGCCGCGCGCTCGGCGGCGCTGCGGTGGTCGGCCTCCTCCTGCCGTTCGGCCATCCGCTCGGCGTCGATGATGTTGTGGGCGAGCAGGACCTCCGCGTCGTCCTCGTCCTTGTCCTCGAACTCGTACGTCCGTGAGGCGCGCGAGACGTCGAGGACGCCCTGCGCGTACGCGATCTGCCTGGCCCGCTCGGCCTCGGCCGCCGCCCGCTCGGCGCTGTCGTCGTGCCCGAGCAGTTCGGCCGCCTCGTCGAGCAGCGGGATGTCGGCGGGCGTCCAGGCCGCTCCGCGCGGACGGCGGATCGTCTCCGCGTCCTCCTCGCTCAGCCGCGTCGGCTCCTCCAGGAAGTCGGTGACGAAGTCCTGCGGGGTCAGCGTCGGCCACAGCTCCTCGATGGCCGCGTGGACCTCGGGGCTGGCCGCGATGCCCTTGCCGAGCTGGGCGATGTCGTCGGGGCCCAGGAAGTTGGGGCCGCCGTAGGGGTCGGCGCCGATGCGCTCGGCGAGCTGACCGGTCAGCGCGTCGATGATCCGGAACGCGAAGTAGGGGCGTCCCAGGTTGTGCGGCACATCCGCGTCGCGGGCCGCCTCCCGCGCCTCGTAGGCGATCGTCCAGTCGAGGATCAGGTCGCCGTCGTCGTGCGCGATGACCAGCGGCTCACCCGGCTCGGGAATCTGCTGCCGGTCGCGCACGACACCGGCGAGCACCTCGGCCATCTCCGCGCGGCCCTTCACCTCGGCCGCCGCCGGGCTGTCGGTACCGGTCGCCGTCACACCGGGGAACAGCTCGCCGACCGTCGACAGCAGGACGCCCGTCTCGCCGAGCGCGGGCAGCACCTCGCCGATGTAACCGAGGAACGCCGGGTTCGGGCCGACGATCAGCACGGCCCGCTTGGCGAGCAGCTCGCGGTGCGCGTAGAGCAGGAACGCGGCGCGGTGCAGCGCCACGACCGTCTTGCCGGTGCCGGGGCCGCCCTCGACGACGAGGACGCCGCGGTGCGGGGCGCGGATGATGCGGTCCTGCTCGGCCTGGATGGTCCGCACGATGTCGTGCATACGGCCGGTGCGCGCCGAGTCGAGCGCGGCGAGCAGCACCTCGTCGGCGTCGGCGCCCTCGTGGCCGGTGCGGGTCGTGTCGCTGAGGTCGAGGATCTCGTCGTGCAGATCGGTGACCTCGCGGCCCTTGGTGGTGATGTGCCGGCGCCGGCGAAGACCCATCGGCGCATGGCCCGTCGCCAGATAGAAGGGGCGCGCGACATCGGCACGCCAGTCGATCACCAGCGGAGTGCGCTCGGCGTCGGCGGCGCGGATTCCGATGCGTCCGATGTGGTGATCACGGCCGTCGCGGAATTCGAGTCTGCCGAAGCAGAGACCGTTCTCCCCCGCGTCGAAGGCGGCGAGCAGGCCGGACTGCTCCGCCACCAGCACATCACGCTCCAGGCGCGCCTGTAGACCGTTGCCCACCTGCGACAACGACGTCTGCACGGCGGTCTCGGCCTCCTCGCGCAGCGCGTCCAGGCGCGCGTACAGCCCGGAGACGAATTGCTGCTCTTTCCGCAATTCCTCGGTTGACAATTCAGCCCCTTGCCAGTTACAGTGCTCGTATAAAGCTTCTCGTGAACCGCTGTCCTGTCTGCATGGCTAAGCGGACAGCCTAAAAGGACAAGGCTTCGCGAAAGAATCCAATATACGCAGAGAAATACCCCGGACGTCAATTCGTCCGGGGTATTTCTCTGTGCCGCGCCGGTCTCAGAGCACGTCGGCCAGTTCCGCGAGGAGCTTCCGCTTGGCCCGCGCGCCCACCATCTGCTTCACGGGCTCACCGCCCCGGAACACGATCATGGTGGGCGCGGAGAGCACCTGGTACGCGATGGCGGTCTCCGGGCTGCGGTCCACATCCAGCTGTACGATCTTCAGCCGGTCCGCCTCCTCGCGCGCCAGCTCACTCAGGACCGGCGCCAGCTGCCGGCACGGGCCGCACCAGTCCGCCGTGAACTCCACGAGCACGGGGCGGTCCGCCTCGCGCAGCACCTCCCCCTCGAAGTCCGCGTCCGTCACCTCGGCCACGCCTGCTGCCTTCACTTCACCACTCTCCTCATCCACATCATCCGGGTCACCCGGGTCGCCCGGGTCATCCCGTCATCTCGCAGCGCGGCTCGGGGCCGCCTTCGAGCGTCGCCTCGGCGCGCGTCAACTGCGCGCCGACCTGTGCGCGCACCGCGTCCAACTCGCCGATCAGCGCGTCGAGTTCGGTGAGCTTGCGGCGGTACACGGCCAGCGACGCGGGGCACGAGTCGCCCTCCGGATGGCCGGAGCGCAGACACTCCACGAAGGGCCGGGTCTCCTCCAGGTCGAACCCGAAGTCCTGGAGCGTCCTGATCTGCTCCAGGAGCCGCACGTCGTCCTCGTCGTACGTGCGGTAGCCGTTGCCGGTACGCCGCGCGGGGAGCAGCCCGCGGGACTCGTAGTAGCGCAGCGTCCGCGTGGTCGTCCCCGCGCGCGCCGCGAGCTCGCCGATTCGCATGCGTCGACGGTAATGCTTGACGTGGGCGTCAAGGCCAGGGGTCTTCGGCGGGAGCTTCTTCACCAGGAGTTCTTCCGCAGCCGCGGATCAGGCCGGCCTGCGGATGCCCTCGATCGTCGAGGTCCAGGTGTCGGCGCCGTGCCCGAGGTCGACCGCCCTGCGGGCCGCCGCGAGGACCCCGCGCAGCGCGGAGGCGTCCAGGCCGCGGTGCTCGGCTGCGTGGACGATGTGCTCGATGCCCTCGGCCTCCATGGCGAGGTTGTCCATGACGCCGGGGTAGCTGCCCGCGTCGATGTCGGCGGCCGTGCCCTCGACGACGCTCTCCAGGAGCGCCACGTTGGCCTTCAGGTAGGGGACGAGGGCGGCGGCCTTCACGCCGTCCTCGGCGGCGAGGGCGAAACCGTGCACCAGGCCGTGCATGGCGGTCCAGAAGAAGTCCAGGACGGAGTTGTCGTAGACGGCGGCGAGACCGTGGTCCTCGCCGACGTAGGCGCTCCGCCCGCCGAGCGCCTTGAGCGTCTCCTCGTACTTCTCGTACGCGGCCCGCGCACCGCTGTGGAAGATCAGCGCGTCCGGCGTGCCGATCATCGGCACCGGCACCATGACCGCGCCGTCCAGATAGTCGACGCCGAGGTCCGCGGCGCGGGCGGCTGCCTCTCGGGCGCGCTCCGGGGTGTCGGATGTGAGGTTCACGAGCAGCCGTCCGGCGAGGTCGGCGGGGGCGACCTGGTCGAGGATCACCTGCGCGGCGTCGTAGTCGAGGACGCAGACGACGATGACCTCACCGGCGCGGACCGCGTCGGCGGGGGTGGCGGCGCGGACGGCCCCGAGGGCGACGAGCTCGTCGCCCTTGCCGGGTGAGCGGTTCCAGACGGTGGTGGGGTGGCCGGCGTTCAGAAAGGCGGCGGCGAGGGCCTGTCCCATGGAGCCGAGGCCGAGGACGGTGACGGAGGGGGATGTGTGTCGATCAGTGGTCATGCTCCCCATCGTTGGCGGGGGCCCGACTCCTTACAAGTACCGACTATTTGGTCAGGTACTCACCAGAAGGTAAGCAAGGTGGGCGGGGCCGTGCGGGGTGCCCCGAGGGCGCGGTGACCACGCGCATGACGTCAGCCGAAGTCCAGCTCTCCGTACGCCCGTTTGAACTCGTAGAAGCACTCCACCCCGGCCATCAGCACCACGCCGTCCCACAGCCGCCCCGCCGCCTCGCCCCGGGGAGCCGGGGACACGACGGGGCCGAACACCGCCCCGACGCCGTCGACGGCGAGCACCGGCGTGCCGACGTCCTCGCCGACCAGCGCGGTGCCTTCCTCGTGGGAGGCCCGTACCACCGCGTCGTACTCCGTGGTCATCGCCACGGCCTCCAGGTCCCCCGGGAGCCCCGCCTCGGCGAGCGCCGCCGTCATGCCCGTCCAGTCCTGCCGCTCGTGGACGCGCTGCCCGAGGGCGTCGAAGTACCGCCCGAGCGCGTCGTTCCCGTGCCGTTCGCGCACCGCGGCGCACACGCGGCCGTGCGCCTTCATGTACTCCCCGTACAGCCCCCCGGGGTCCTCCGGGTCGACCTCCAGGCCTTCGTTGAGGACGGCCAGGCTCATCACCCGCCACCGCACGGTGACGTCCCGCACCCGCTCCACCTCGCGCAGCCAGCGCGAGGTGATCCAGGTGTACGGGCAGACGGGGTCGAACCAGAAGTCGACGCCCATTCCACGGATCCCGTGTTCCTCGGTGCCGGTCATTCGTCCACCGTACGCCTTCAAGGAGTTGACGCGCCGCAGCCATTGACGCGCTGCCCGGCCGCAACTACAAAACCAACAGCGCCACTCTGAGAGCGCTCTCACCGTCACACTCCCACCCTCCACGGAGGTGCCTGATTCGGGCACAACTACTCGGGTGGCCCGCGCCATTGGGGTACGGGGTAGACCCAGGAGTACACGAACTCCTCAGGCAACCTGAATACCGACGGAGCAGGCAACCTGACGATCACCCCGCGCTGGGACGCGTCGGGCAAGTGGGCCTTGGCCCGGATCGAGTCGAAGCGCACCGACTTCAAGGCGCCGCAGGGCGGCACGCCGGCCATCGAGGCCCGCATCCGGATGCCGGACGTCACCGGCGACGCGGCGCTCGGCTACCGGCCGGTGTTCTGGGCGCTCGGCTCGCCCTACCGCGGGGACTACCAGAACTGGCCCTCCATCGGGGAGTTCGACGTCATGGAGAACGTGAACGGCGTCAACGCGGTCCGGGGCGTGCTGCACTGCGGCGTGAACCCGGGCGGCGACCGCAACGAGACCCAGGCCCTGGGCGCCGGCCGCCCCTGCCCGGGGGCGAGCTGCCAGTCGGCGTCCCACACGTGCCGCTTCGAGTGGAACCGCTCGGCGACGCCGAACCAGCTGCGCTGGTACGTGGACGGCGAGCGGTTCCACACCCTGAGCCAGGAGCGCTGTTCATCATCCTGCTGAACGTGGCGATGGGCGGCGCGTTCCCCAACGGCGTCGCGGGCCGCGCGACGCCGACACCAGCGACGGAGCCGGGCCACGCCATGGTGGTCGACCACGTGGCGGTGTGGACGCGGCCGTAGCACGCGGCGCGCGGGCAGCCGGGGGTGGCGGGGCCCTGGGGTGGCGTCACCCACTCGCGCGTCGGAGGCCGTGAACCGTTCCACCACACGCTGGACGGCGTCGAGTTCGCGCCCTTCCTCGAAGGCACCGAGGACCCGCCGCACGCCTACTTCCGTCGGTCCGGGCCCCGGGTGGCGTACGGCGGGACCGCCTCCGGCGTCACCAAACCCGGCCGGGCCCGACGGCACGACACTCCTCGACGCGGTCTGGTCGGCGGCCCCCTTCAAGAACAAGAACGCGCTCGTACGGCACGTCCGCGCCACCGTCGACTCCTGAGTGGCGGACGGGAGGCTGAGCGGCGCGGGGGACGGGGCCAGGGCGGTGAGTACGGCGAAGGGGGCGTCGTACGTGTCTCAAGAGCTGTTCCTGTGCTCGGTGGAGGTGAGCAGGGCCGCCCGGAGCCAGTTGTCGGCGGCGCCCGGCGTCGGCTCGGGCGGCCCCTGCGGTGGGCTGACGACCTCGGCGGTGAGCTGCCAGTAGTGGTCGATGCGGGGCTCGGCGGCGAGCATGCGGCCGAGTCCGCGGCGGAAGTCGGCGGTGTCGCGGGCGTTGAGGGCGGCGGCGTGGGCGGCGACGAAGCTGTCGAGCGCCTCGCCCCGGTGCGGCGCGCGGCCCGCCCGCAGCTGGGCCGAGGCGAGCGCGAAGGCCTCGGGGAGACCTTCGTAGAGCACGGCGGGGCGGTACCCCTTGCCGGGCAGGTGGACTTCGGGCTGGCCGTGGCGGGGAGTTCCGGTCCGCGGGCCCGAGTCGAAGCAGGAGCCGGAGACGAACGCGTGCAGCCGGGCGAAGGCGAGCACTTGTGCCGGGACCGGGTCGTCGGGCAGCTGCGGGACCGCCTGTTCGACGACCGCGGAGGCCACCCGGGCCGGCAGCCGCGCGGGCAGCCAGCGCCGCCAGAACCGCGCGAGCGCGGCCGTGCTGGGCGGCGCGGAGAGCGCCCCGACCAGGCGCAGCCGCTCGGCCCGCTCCTCGGCGGAACAGTCGCGCAGCAGGCGCAGCGCGGCCTCCCGCCAGCGCAGGGCGGTCAGCCGCGTACCGACGTCGCGCAACTGCCCCTCGACGATGTCCTCCAGCACGTCCTCCTGGTCCAGGACCCGGCTGACGTCACGGACCGGCAGGTCGAGGCCGCGCAGGGAACGGATGAGGCGCAGCCGTTCGAGCGCCTCGGGTCCGTAGCGGCGGTGCCCGCCGCCGCTGCGGGCGGCTTCGGGCAGCAGCCCGCGGTCGGAGTAGAAGCGGACGGTCTTGACGGTGACGCCGGCCCGCTCGGCGAGCTGCCCGATGCTCCACTTGCCGTCTTCCGGCACGACTTGAACCTCCCTCAGGGGGAGTTCCTAGCGTACGTGCGAGCGCGGCGGGGCGATCAGCCCGGCCGCGCGGGCAACGGCGTACCGAGGTCGTATCTGGACCTCGACCTGGACCTGGACCTCGATCTCGTTCTCGATCTGGAGGAATCATGACGGTGTTCGTGCTGGTGTCGGGCGGTCACACGGGCGGCTGGATCTGGCGGGACGTGGCGGCCCGGCTGCGGGCGACGGGAGCCGAGGTGCACCCGGTGACGCTCACCGGCCTGGGGGACCGCCGCCATCTGGCGGGCCCGCGGACGGACCTGGAGACGCACATCGAGGACGTGGTCCAGGTGATCGACCACGTCGACGCGCCCGAGGTCGTCCTCGTCGGCTACTGCTACGGCATCTATCCGGCCGCGGGCGCCGCCGACCAGCGCCCGGAGCGGATCGCCCGCCTGGTCCACCTGGACTCGCCGCTGCCGCAGGACGGTTGCTCCATGCTCGACCAGGTGCGGGAGCTGATGCCGGCCGGGGCGGCCCGCGAGCGGATGCTCGGCATGGTGGCGCGGGCCGAGGACGGCTGGCGGGTCCCCGCGCCCACCTCCGAGGAGTGGCGGGCGCACGGGAACCTCGCGGGGGTCTCCCCCGACGGGCTGGCCCGGATCGCCCGCCTGGCCTCGCCGATGCCGCTCGGCACGGCCACGCGGAAGCTGCGTGTCTCGGGCGCGGTCGCCGCCCTCCCCACGACCGGCGTCTTCTGCACCATCGGCGGCACGACGGACATCGCCGCGCTCGAAGCGCTCGTGGCGTCAGGCCTGCCGCTCGTCCAGCACCTCACCGACCCGAGGGCGACCTTCTTCGAACTGGCCACCGGTCACTGGCCGATGCTGTCCACTCCCGACGAGCTGTCCGACGTACTGCTGAGGGCGGCGGCGGGAGAGGGCCGCCGCCTCGGCTCGGCCGACAGCCGTACGTCAGATCTGCTTGTCGTAGGTGAGGAAGACGGTGCCGCTGTCGAGGAGAACGGCGTCCGTCCGCTCGTAGAGGACCGGGTCGAAGGTGGTCTTCTGTGAGAACAGGGGCGTGCCCGAACCCAGCGTCAGCGGGCCGATCTTGACGACGAGACGGTCGATCTCGTCCCGCAGCACCCCGGCCAGCTCGCCGCCACCGCAGAGCCAGATGTCCTTGCCGTCCTCGCGCTTCAGCTCCCGCACCCTCTCGACCGGGTCGGAGGCGACGAGTTCGATGCCGGGGTCGGGGGCCTCGGTGAGGGTGCGGCTGAAGACCAGGTGCCGCAGGTGCGGGTAGCAGTTGGGCTGCCCGGCGTCCACGCCGATCATGTACGTCCGGCGGCCCTCCAGGATCGTGTCGAAGTGGGACCCTTCGGCGGTGATGCCGAGGGCCTGCCTGGCCGGGGCCGGCAGGGTCTCGGGGTACGTCTCCGCGAGGTGCTGGACGTAGTCCTGACCGATCGGCCAGAAGCCGTCGGGGCCGGTGGGGTCGGAACCGTCGGGCCCGGCGATGAACCCGTCGAGGCTGACAGCGATGAAGTAGACGAGCTTTCGCATGGGGGCTCCTGGGAAGCGGTCGTGGCGCTGGTTGTGCTTGCGCTTCTGGTTCTGGTTCTGGTCGATGGGGTGTCTGGGTGGCCGCGGCGGCTCAGCTGCGGCTCCCGGGCTTGGGAAGCGGCCGGGGCCGCGGCACGGAGCGGGGCTTGGCGGGCTGCGGGAAGGGGCGGTGGGACGGGGCGTTTCGGGACTGAAGGGCGGCGGACCGGGTTCGCATTCCACTCCTCATCGGGTGCGCCGGGAAGCGCGTCGCTCGTTGTACTCTGTGTGAAGTGGTTAGAACGTAGTACTTCACCCGGAGTGGTGTCAACGAATTTCCGCGACCACTTCTCGCGGAGCGCGGCACGGAGCGGACGCCGGAGTGGACGCGCCCCTTTCGGCAAGCCGGGCACGCACGGTCTTGCCGCCGACTTCGCGCTTCTCGACTTCGGCAACACGCTGCCGCCACGCGTTCAGACCGACAGCGCTTGGGGCTCTGTCTCCACCTCGGACAAGCCGCCTGAAGTCGACCGGTTCGGCCGTCGATTCGACGCCATGGCAGCATCAGCGTTGCCTCCCGAGGACACACCTGAATACCTGCATCAACTAGAACGGGAGCTGTAGGCCCATGAATACTCACCTCCCCGCGGCCGGACTCGCCACCGAGAACGCCTGGTTCAAGTCCTCCTACAGCGACCCCGGCCAGAACTGCGTCGAGATCGCCGACCGCACTGCCACCCCCCACCCCTCCATAGCCGTACGCGACTCCAAAAACCCCCACGGCCCCGCACTACTCCTCCACCCCTCAGCCTGGTCATCATTCGTGGCGCACGTCAGCCACAACCAGACCACCTGACGACCTGACGGCACGCCACCGAAGGCGACCTCGACAGAGTGAAGGTCAGGCCGCCGTGCCGGTCGATGTCGGCCGTGCGGGCGGGCTGTACGACGAAGTGGAGGTGCCCGGGGGTGCGACCGGCGTGGGACCAGAGGCAGACGTACACCTGCTCGCAGTCCTCGACGCAGACGCGGACCGCGGCGGCCGCGCGGGAGAGCAGCGGTCCCGACTCGGCGGCCTCCTCGGGCGTCAGTTCATGTACGCCGGTGGCATGCCGCAACGGCTTGACCAGCAACGTCCCGACTCCGAGCGGCCCTACGCAGTGCTCGACGGTCCAGTGGGCGGTACGCAGAAGGGTGCCACCCGGCAAGGGGAGGGAGCCGTCGGCGAGGGCGCAGGCCATGCAGTCGACGACAGCAGCACGCACCGGCTCGCTCACCATGCTGCCCAATCCCCTTCCCCGCCGCCATCAGCCTCATCGGCATGGGTAAGGCCCCGAAGGCCCCGGCAACTTGGACATTACCGGGGCCTTCGGGGCCTTCGGGGGGGGCAGTACGAGGCAGCGCGCCTACCGGCCGCCGACCGCGGCCTCCGCGCGCTCAGGCTGCTCCGTGGCGGCCTCAGTCTCCGCACCGCCCCGCCTCCTCGGCAGCAGCACCGCCACCAGGACCGTCCCGACGCCCAGGATCACCGCGCCGACCAGGCTCGTGTGGGACACCGCGTCCGAGAACGCGGAGCCGACCGCGTCGGCCATCTTGCCCGCTCCCTGGGCGAGTTGCTCGGCCTGTCCCTTGAGCTGGGCCGCCTGCTGCTGCGAGCTCGCGTGGGCCGCCTTCTCCGCCGCCGCGTGCGCCTTGTCGCCGATGCCCTGGGCGACCGCGTAGCCCGCGCCGACCGAGTCCTGGGCGGTGGCCAGCGTGCCGTTCGGCAGTTTCGTCCCGGAGGAAGAAGCCGCGTCCGCGAGGTTCGAGGAGTACGAACTGGCCAGGACCGAGCCGAGGATGGCGATGCCGAGCGAGCCGCCGAGCTCCAGCGACGTGTCGTTGACCGCGCCGCCGACACCCAGCTCCGACTCGGGGAACGCGCCCATGATCGCGTCGGTGCAGGGCGAGAGCGCGAGGCCGATGGCCAGGCCCAGGATGATCAGCGGGGCCACGAAGTCCGCGTACGAGGACGAGACGTCCACCCGCGTCAGGAGCGCCAGCGCCACCGTGCCCGCGACCATGCCCGCCGTCACAGTGATCTTCATGCCGATGCGCGGCGTCAGGAAACCGGTGAGCGCCGAGCCGACGAAGACCGCGCCGGCGAGCGGCAACATACGTACGCCCGTCTCCAGCGGGTTGTAGCCGAGCACGAACTGCAGGTGCTGCGTCAGGTAGTAGAACGCGCCGAAGACCGCGAGGAAGAACAGCGCCACCGCGAGGTTCGAGCCGGCGAAGCGGCGGTCGAGGAAGCGGCGGACGTTCAGGATGGGGTGGGGGTGGCGCAGTTCCCAGGCGACGAAGGCCAGCAGGGCCACGCCCGCGACGACCGCCGCGGAGATCGCCTTCGCGTCCCAGCCGAAGTGCGGCCCCTGGATGATCATGTAGACCAGCGCGCCGGTCCAGACGACGGAGAGCAGCCCGCCGACGTAGTCGATCCGGTCGTGGTGCCCGGCCTTGGACGGCGGGATCAGCACGAAGGCGCCGACGATCGCGAGGGCGGCCACCGGCACGTTGATCAGGAACGTCGACGCCCAGCCGTGGTCCTCCAGGAGCGCGCCCGCGACCAGCGGACCCGCGGCGATCGCGAGGCCGGCCGTGGCGGTCCAGAGGACGATGGCCTTGGCCCGCTCCCCCTTGGGGAACGTCGCGGCGAGCAGCGACAGCGTGGCCGGCATGATCATGGCCGCGCCGAAGCCCATCACGGCGCGGGCCGCGATGACGCCCGTAGAGCTGTCGACCAAGGAGCCCGCGACCGATCCGGCGCCGAAGACGACGAGGCCGAGGACGAGCGCGCCGCGCCGGCTGTACTTGTCGCCGATGGCGCCGAGCAGCAGCATCAGCGCCGCGTACGGGACGGTGTAGCCGTCGATGACCCACTGGAGGTCGGAGCTGGAGAGGCCGAGGTCCTTGGTCATGTCGGGCGCGGCGACGGTCAGCGCCGTGTTCGCCATGACGATGATCAGCAGGCTCAGGCAGAGCACCCCCAGCGCCCACCAGCGGCGCGCGTACGGCTGCTTCATCTCCTCGACCGGTTGCTTCATGAGTAGAGCCACCGAAGTCTCACCCTTTCCCTGCTGCTGTACGTCCTGCTCTGCCAGTGCGGTGACCTTGCACAGCACTGTGCAATTACACACTCCTGTGCAATTTACGCCACTGCACACAGCTGTGCAAAAACGGTCGCGGGCGGCCCTCCATCGCGCGCGTGCAGAATGGAGCCCATGAGCCGAGCCGACGCCAACCGCCGCCGCATCCTGGACGTCGCCCTCGCCGAGCTCCTCCGCGATCCGGACGCGTCCATGGACCAGATCGCGCGGGCCGCGGGCGTCGTGCGCAGGACCGTGTACGGGCACTTCCCCAGCCGGGAGGCCCTGATCGGCGCGCTCATCGACGGCGCGGTCGAGGCGGTCGCCGCCGCCCACGCCGCCGGGCGGGCGCAGTCGGACGACCCCGCCGAGTCGATCGCCCACTCGATGGTCGCCGTCTGGGAGATCGCCGACGGCTACCGCCTCCTCGTCGGCCTCGCCCAGCGCAGCGTCGCGATGGAGGGCATCAGGCAGCGCCTCGCCCCGGTCCGCGAGGAGTGCGTGAATGTGCTGCGAGTCGGCCTGGAAGACGGTTCGTTCACGTCGTCACTGCCGCCCGCCGCGCTCGCGTACGTCCATGAGCAGCAGCTCTTCGGCCTGATGGAGGCCGTGAACGACGGCCTTCTGGACCCGGGGGACGCGGGCCGCGCCGCCGCGTCCACGGCGCTGCTCTCGGCGGGCGTCCCCGTGGACCGGGCCCGGAAGATCATCGCGGCTCTGCCGTAGCGCCGGCTCTGCCGTAGCGCCGGTCCCGTCGTAGCGCCGACCCTGCCGACTCAGTCGACGGACAGCCGCTCCGGTGGGAAGAGGTCGAGGCCGGAAACCTGCGGGCAGTTGTAGAGCTCGACGCGCACCCTCGCCAGAGGTGCCAGGGGTGTCAGGTCGAGCGGACCGCAGGCTCCGAACGTGACTTCCTCCAGCAGCGGCAGCTCGGCGAGCGCCGCGATTCCGTCGGTCCGGTGGACGTGACCGACATACACCTTGGTCAGTCCCTGGTGTACCGCGAGGGCGGACAGATCGACCTGCGGCACGTCCAGGATCTGCAGCGTGGACAACGGGGAGAAGACCCCCGCGGCCAGGAAGCCGCGCCACTGGTGGTCCTCGTTGACGGTCAGCCAGCGCAGGGAGGCCAGGGCTTCGAGCCCGGACAGCCGCATGTGTGCGGCCTGCCGGTAGAACCCGAGGCCGCTGAGCCGGGGGGCGAAGGGAAGCTCGTCCAAGGACTTCTCCACCGGGACGAAGTCGAACACCAGGTGGCGAAGCGTGGACAGGTCGTCCAGGGGGGCCAGCGACAGCGGAATCGACGGCGAGTAGAGGTAGACGTGGCTCAGGGACAGGGCCGCCAGCGAGCGGAGGTCGGTGACGGACGGGCAGCGGTTGAGGCTCAGGCTCTCCAGGTGCGGCAGCCGGCTCAGGCGCGAGAGGTCGGTGAGCGCGCGGTTGTCCCAGAGCTGCAGGAACTTCATGGCCGTGTGTTCCAGCACGACGTCCGGAAGGCCGTGATCACCCAAGAGGTTCAGATGGGTCAGTTCCGGCAGGCGCGGGAGGAATGCCAGCTCCTCCGCACTGGTCATGGGCACGATCTGTTCGGCCCCTACGGTGCCTTCAAGGACTGCCTCGAAGTACTCACGGGTGTCGAAGGCCGACCATGCGCAGGCCAGCGCGGAGCGCGTCCGGGGACGTCGGTCGGAGCGGAACCGGGAGATCACCGTCAGCGCCGCGGCTCCTCCGACCAGCTGGGCCGTGCGCACGACCGCCGCCGCCTGTCGATCGGTCAGCCTCTCGGGGCCCGGCAGCAGCTCCAGCACCAGCTCGCCCGCCTTGGCGAGGGAATCGGCCTGCGTGGAACTCTGCGGTGGCATCAACTCCCCCGTGCGTTCCTCCACCTCCCGCCGCACCCGCGGATCCAGCTCCGGCGCGTGCTCCAGACTGGCCGCCGCCAGCAGCACCAGCCGCTGCCGGTGCCTGCGGGCCTTGTCGGCGCGCCGCAGCAACTGCCGCAGCAGCCGCGTACGTTCTTCCACCCGCGCATGTCCCACCGCCATCCGCACCACGTCGTCCCACTGGTCGTCGTGTGCGTTGCGCACCAGCACGCCGAAGTCGCGGGCCTCGACCGCCGCCTTCGCCCCCAGGTAGTCCTGGAAGGTGCGGTGCACGAAGCCGACGGAACCGGGGACGGGTTCGCGGAGCAGGCCGCTGCGGATGAGCAGGTGGGCGAAGACCTGTTCGGCGTCGCCCTGCGCGCGCACCTGCGGCATCGCCGCGAGCCACTCGTCCAGCATCGCGACGACGTCCTGCCGGTCCGCCTCGACCTGCGCGTTGCGGATCATCCAGTACGCCAGCCGTTGCAGCAGCGCGGTCTGCTCGTCACGGGAGAGGGACACGCCCTCGACCGACGTGACCTCGCGCTCGGTGTCCCGGCGGATCAACAGCAGGTCCAGGGCCGCGTCGTAGAGCTCCTTGCGGGCGCGGGGCAGCTGCATGCGGCGGTCACGGTTCAGGGCGCACAGGAGCGCGCACATCAGAGGGTTGGTCGCCAGGCGTCCCAGGTCACGACGGGTCGTCACCGCCTCGACGAGGCTCGCCTCGTACCGGTCCAGCGGTTCCCGCCCACTCCGGTCCGCGCACTCCCGCCGGGCCGCGTCGTGCCAGTGCGCGATGAAGGCACGCACCTCGTCCCGTTCCATGGGCAGCAGGGTGAGCGCCGTGAAGCCCTGCCCCGCCGGCCAGTCCTCCGGCACCGCCGACGGGCGGGTGGTCACCAGGTACCGCGCACGCGGAAACGCAGCGATCAGCGACCTCAGCCAGCTCTCCGTACGACTGCGGAGCTTGGCCGGTACCTCGTCGACGCCGTCCACCAGCACCAGCGCCCGCCCACTGTCCAGCAGATCCTGCACCCAGCCCTCGGGCGCCCGCAGCGGCACGCCGGCCGCGGCCAGGAAGTCCTCCGGCAGCGGAAGTCCCTCCGGCAGCTGAAAGGAGCGAAGCCGCAGAACGAAGGGCACACAGCGGTTCCAGTCGGCCAGCTCCGGGCCGAAGCTCTGCCGCGCGGCGTTCAGCGCCAGCCACTGCACGAGAGTCGACTTGCCCGACCCCGCCGCCCCGCGCAGCACCAGCCGGTCGCAACCCGCCAGCGCTTGCTCCAGTCGCACCGCCGCCTGGGCCGCGCCGCCCGGCAGCCCTTCCTCCTCCGCATGCGGACCGTGCTGCCGGCCGCCGCTCACCGCGAGGCTCAGGTACGCCGTGTCCAGCGACCACGCGGCGCGTGTGCGCCCGCCCAGAGTGACGCCGAACAGCTCCAGACGGCTGTGGGTCTCGGCGACGAACTCCGCGTACCGCTGCTCGAAGCCCGGCGCGGTCGCCGTGGGCCGCTGCTCGAAGCCCGGCGTGGCCGCCGCGGGCCGCTGGTCGCGCAGGAGTGCTCCGGTGCGCCGGGTCTGCTCCACCGCGGCTCGTGCCGCGAAGGACGGGTGAGCCGTCAGCTGCTCGACCACGTGCGCACAGCACAGTTCCAGCAACTCCGCGTAGAGCGCCTGCGCCTGCTCGGCGAGGTCGGGCACCGGGCGGCGTATGGCGGCCGCCAGCCGCCGCGGATCCAGGTCCACCGCGAACAGCCGCTCCGCGTCCAGTGTCCCGGCCGCCGCGAAGCCGTCCTGCACGGCGGCCACCGCTGCGAGCCGCTCGTGCTCGGGCAGCCGCGCGTACGCGTCCTCGATCCCCCCGGCCAGCACCCGGGCCAGCCTCTCCGGGCTCGCCGGCTTCGGCAGGGGCCGTATTCGGGCCGTGACCAGGCCGGCCCCGGGCTGTGGTGTCACCGCCGACTTGGCGAGCGCCGCCAAGGCCGTCGCCGCCAGCCGGACGAGCACCGTTTCGAGCCCCTGCATCGCCGCCCCCGCTCCTGTTCCGTCGGCCTTCTCGCTCGTGACTGCGCCGGCGGAAGCTTCCCCATCTGAAGGCCGGGGGACACGCTATTGCGACGTAAGCCGGGGGAAGCCGGGGGAAGCCGATGATCTCTGTAGTCGCCGTCAGCGGAGCGAGCCTTGACCGTGGAACACAGAACGACCTGACCATGCGCGCCGTCACGGGACGCGGAGAGCTCGACCTCTTCTCCCGGTTCCCCTACGTCCTCAACGGGGAATCGGCGGACGACCTCGCCGCCGGCCGCCGACGCCCGGAATGGATGTGGGTCGCCCTGCGCGGTGACCGCCCGCTGGCCAGGGTTGCCTGGTGGAGCCGGCCCGACGACACGCCCCTCATCCTGGACGTCCTCGACATCGACGACAGCGCGTCGCGCCCCGATCGCCTGGACACCGGGGTGCGGCTCTTGCGGACCTCGATGGCCGCCACGCTCCCGCACGGTTCGCGCCCTCCGCCGTACAGCCGTTCCGTCCCACCGGACTGGTGTGGGAGGCGGCCGTGCGGCATTACGAGGACGACCTCGCGGGTTACCCGAGCCCCCGGGACTGGTGGCGGGTCGCCACCCCGCCCCATGGAGAGCCGGTGGGATTCGTCGTCCCGGCCCACAACGGCTTCAGCCCGATCATCGCCTACCTCGCGGTCCTGCCCCGGCACCGCGGCAACGGCTACATCGACGACATCCTCGCGGAGGGCACCCGCATCCTCGCCGAGCAGGACGCCCCGCGCGTCCGCGCGTCCACAGACCTCGGCGACATCCCGATGGCGAACGCCTTCCGGCGGGCCGGATACGTCAATTTCGGGCGTGCGATCAATATGACCTGGGGCTGATGGAGCCGACCACTACACCTTCGCCGGCTCCTTGCCGCCCTCGCTCCGCCGCTCCGGCACGGAAGCCGCGGCCTCCGGTGACTCCAGGCCGTGCCCGTCGTCGAGCAACGTACGTTCGTCGAACGGAAGCTGACCGGCGAGGACCGCCGTGACCCGCTCCTTGTCGACCTCCTTGGTCCACGTGCCGATGAGCAGCGTGGCCACCGCGTTGCCCGCGAAGTTGGTGAGGGCGCGGGCCTCGCTCATGAAGCGGTCGACGCCGATGATCAGGCCGACGCCGTCGACCAAGGCGGGCTTGTGCGACTGCAGACCGCTCGCGAGGACCGCGATGCCCGAGCCGGAGACGCCCGCCGCGCCCTTGGACGCGATCATCATGAAGAGGAGCAGCGAGATCTGCTCGCCGATGCCGAGCGGCTGGTCCATGGCGTCGGCGATGAAGAGCGAGGCCATGGTCAGGTAGATCATCGTGCCGTCGAGGTTGAAGGAGTAGCCGGTCGGGACGGTGATGCCGACGACCGGGCGGCTGACCCCCAGGTGCTCCATCTTCGCGATGAGCCGCGGCAGCGCGGACTCCGAGGAGGAGGTGGAGAGGATCAGCAGGAACTCGCGGCCCAGGTACTTCAGGAGCTTGAAGAGGTTGACCCCGGCCACCATGCGCACCAGCGTGCCGAGCACGATCACGATGAACAGGGCGCAGGTGACGTAGAACCCGATCATGATCGTGGCGAGCGCCTTGAGCGCGTCGACGCCGGTCTCGCCGATGACGGCGGCCATCGCGCCGAACGCGCCCACGGGAGCGGCCCACATGATCATGCCGAGTACCCGGAAGACGAGCTTCTGGATGTGCTCGATGCCGCGCAGCACCGGCTCGCCGGAGCGCCCCATGGCCTGCAGTCCGAAGCCCACGAGCAGTGCGACGAGCAGCGTCTGCAGCACCTCGCCCTGGGTGAAGGCGGAGACGAGCGTGGTCGGGATGATGCCGAGCGCGAAGTCGACGAGACCCTCGTCGGCCGAGTCGGCCGCGGTGTGGCCCGCGCCCTTCACGGACTCGGTGAGGTCCATGCCGGAGCCCGGGTGGAGGATGTTGCCGACGAGGAGGCCGATGGCGAGCGCGACGACGGACATCGCGACGAAGTAGGCGAGCGCGAGCCCGCCCACCTTGCCGACCTTGGCGGCCTTGCGGACGGAGCCGACGCCGAGAACGATCGTGCAGAAGATGATCGGCGAGATCATCATCTTGATCAGGTTCACGAAGCCGGTGCCGACCGGCTTCAGCTCCTTGGCGAAGTCCGGCCAGATGAAGCCGACGGCGATGCCGAGCAGCACGGCGCCGATGACGGCGATGTAGAGGTAGTGCGTGCGGTCCCGCTTGGCCGCGGGTGCCTTCTGCGGGTCAGCCGTGCTGGTCACGGGCCCTCCTTGAACGACGACGTCGGCGTTGTGGTGCCTGGCGGTGCGGTGCGTGCCGCGTGACGCGTGACGCGTGACGCGTGATGCCCATGCCTGGCGATGGCGCCTGCAGTGCGTGCGGCTCACGTCCTGGGCGATCCCGGCGACTATCTCCCGCTCTGTGAGGGCGGTCACCCTTACGTTCATTTCGTTCGCACTTATACGACCGCCGGTCCCGCGCCGAGCCGGCCGCTCGTGCGAAGGGGCAGACTGGCACCATGTCCCGCACCCGCCCGCCCCGCCGTCGCCGTCTGCCGCGCAGCCTGGCGGGCCAGCTCTTCGCGATGCAGATCGTGCTGGTCACGGCCGTGGTCGCCGGGTGCGCGCTCTTCACGTATCTGAGCGACAAGCACCAGGCGGAGGACGGCGCGCGCCGCCAGGCGACCGCGGCGGCGCGGGCGGTCGCGGACTCCCCTTCTGTACGAGACGCCATACGCGGCGACGACCCGTCGAAGGAGCTCCAGCCGTACGCGTCCCGGGTGCAGCGGCACACCGGCGTCGCCTTCGTCACGATCATGGACCCCCGCGGCATCCGCTGGACCCACCCCGACGAGCGGCGCATCGGCGAGCGTTTCCTCGGCCACACGGCGCAGGCCCTGCGCGGAAAGACCTTCGCGGAGACGTACACGGGGACGCTCGGCCCGTCCGTACGCGTGGTCACACCGATCCGGGCGGGCGAGGCGGGTGACGGCCGGATCGTCGGCCTGGTCAGCGCGGGCATCACCATCGAGGAGATCACCGCCAAGGCGCGCGGCCAGCTCCTCGCGCTGCTCGGTGTCGCCGCGGCGGCGCTCGTCCTCGGTGGCATCGGTACGTACGTCATCAACGCCCGCCTGCGCCGCAGCACCCACGGCATGAACGCGGCCGAGCTGAGCCGCATGCACGACTATCACGAGGCGGCGCTGCACGCGGTGCGCGAGGGACTCCTGATGCTCGACGGACAGCGGCGGATCGCGCTGATCAACGACGCGGGCCGGGAACTCCTCGGCGTCTCCGGTGACACGGTCGGGCACAACGTCGCGGAACTGGGGCTGCCCGCGCCGCTCACGGGGGCGCTCCTCGCCTCCGAGTCTCGGGTGGACGAGCTGCATCTGACCGCCGACCGCGTGGTGGTCGTCAACACCTCCCCCGTGACGGGCGGCGAGCGCAAGGGGACGGTGGTCACCCTGCGCGACCACACCGAACTCCAGGCGCTGACAGGCGAGTTGGACTCGGAGCGCGGTTTCACGCGGGCGCTGCGCTCGCAGGCCCACGAGGCCGCGAACCGCCTCCACACGGTGGTCTCCCTCATCGAACTGGGCCGCGCGGACGAGGCCGTCGACTTCGCCACCGCCGAACTGGAGCTGGCGCAGGCGCTGACCGACCAGGTGGTGGCCGCCGTCAGCGAACCGGTTCTCGCGGCGCTGCTCCTCGGCAAGGCGGCGCAGGCCAACGAGCACGGCGTGGAGCTCGTCGTCTCGGACGACAGCAGCATCGACGACGGCATGCTTCCGGCGTCCCTGTCCTCCCGTGACCTGGTGACCGTCCTCGGCAACCTCATCGACAACGCGGTCGACGCGGCACAGGGTTCACCGGCGGCGCGGGTCACGGTGACGGCACGGGCGGACGAGGCGGGCCTCCTCCTGCGCGTCTCGGACACGGGCCCCGGCGTCGACCCCGCGCTGCGGGACGCGGTCTTCGAACGGGGCTGGTCGACGAAGGCGTCCAGGGGCCGCGGCCTCGGCCTGGCCCTGGTCCACCAGACGGTGACGAGGAACGGTGGCGTGCTCTCCGTACGGGAGTCGCCTGAGGGGGGCGCGGAGTTCGAGGTGACGCTGACGGCGAGGGGGGCTCCTCCGGCTGGGGGCGACGGTGCCGCTGCCGTTGCCGCTGCTGCTGCGTCCACGGTGCCGGGTGCCCATCAAGAGGGCGCCGACCAAGAGGACGCCCGTCAACAGGGCGTCGCCCGAAGCACGGCTGGCCGAGCCCCGGCCCAGGGCACCGCCCAGAGAGACAGCACCCAGTGATCCGCGTACTCGTAGTCGAAGACGACCCCGTCGCGGCGGACGCCCACGTCCTCTACGTCAACCGCGTCCCCGGCTTCGAAGCCATGGCCAAGCCCGCCCACTCCGCCGCCGAGGCCCGCCGCGTCCTCGACCGCAGCCCGGTCGACCTGATCCTCCTGGATCTGCACCTCCCCGACGGGCACGGCCTCCAGCTGGCCCGTTCCCTGCGCGCCGCGGGCCACCCGACGGACGTGATCGCGGTGACATCGGCCCGTGACCTGGCGGTGGTCCGCGAGGGCGTGTCCCTGGGCGTCGTCCAGTACGTCCTCAAGCCCTTCACCTTCGCCACCCTCCGCGACCGCCTGACCCGCTACGCGGAGTTCCGCACGGCGGCCGCCGAGGGCGAGGCCACCGGCCAGGACGAGGTGGACCGCGCGCTCGCCACACTGCGCGCGCCCGGCCCCGTCGCGCTACCGAAGGGCCTCAGCGGCCCCACCCTCGAACGTGTCATCCGCACCCTGCGGGCCGCGCCCGACGGCCTGACCGCCACCGCCGCCGCCCAGTCGGCGGGCCTGTCCCGCATCACCGCGCGCCGCTACCTGGAACACCTGGTCGACACGGCACGCGCGGCCCGCAGCCCCCAGTACGGCCATGTCGGGCGCCCCGAACTGGTCTACCGGTGGCTCACCGCGACGGAGTGACATCCCACGGGCGGCCCCCGATGGACGTACGCCCTATAACAACGTTGTCACATTGACGACGAGCGCCAACGCCCATCCGTGGCACGGGGCATTGACCTTGCTCCGAGCACGCCCTTACGTTCACCGGGCAGCCCCGCGTCGCAACCCCGCGTTGTAGGAGGTCGTGCCCGTGCGTCCCACCACCACCCCGCTGCTCCTCACCGCCACCGCCACCGCCCTGCTGGCCGCCGGCACCCTCACCGCGTGCGGCGGCGGTTCCGGCGACGACCCCGACACCGTGAAGGTCTCGTTCAAGCAGTCCACGGACAACGAGATCAGGGTCATGGACACCTATCTGGCGGACATCAAGAAGCAGTTCGAGAAGGCGAACCCCGGCAAGAAGGTCAAACTGGTGCCGATCAAGGCGCCGGACTCCGAGTACTACACCAAGCTTCAGCAGATGCTGCGCTCCCCCAAGACCGCGCCCGACCTGGTGTACGAGGACACGTTCCTCATCAACTCGGACATCACCAGCGGGTACTTGAGGCCGCTCGACCCGTACCTGGGCAAGTGGAAGGACTGGGATCAGTTCATCGACACGGCCAAGACGGCGGCGAAGGCGGCCGACGGCAAGACGTACGGCGTGCCGGACGGCACGGACACGCGCGGCCTCTGGTTCAGCAAGGCGATCTTCAAGAAGGCGGGCCTGCCGGCGGACTGGCAGCCGAAGAACTGGGACGAGGTCCTCGACGCGGCCCGCGCGATCAAGGAGAAGGTCCCGGGCGTCACCCCCCTGAACGTCTACACCGGAAAGCCGGCCGGTGAGGCGGCGGCGATGCAGGGTTTCCAGATGCTCGCGTACGGCACGGGCAAGGACCCCCTGTACGACCCGGAGGCGAAGAAATGGGTCACCGGCAGCAAGGGCTTCAAGGACTCCCTGAAGTTCGTGGAGACGGTCTACGAGGAGAAGCTCGGCCCCGACGTCTCCGACGCGCTCGACCCCAACTTCGCGACGCGTGTACGCGGTGAGCTGCTGCCGGAGGGCAAGCTCGGCATCGCCCTCGACGGCTCCTGGCTCCCCCAGGACTGGGGCGAGGGCGCCGGCCACGAGTGGCCGCAGTGGTCGCGGAAGCTGGGCCTCGCCGCCATGCCGACGCAGCACGGCCAGGCGCCCGGCAAGGTGAGCATGTCCGGCGGCTGGACGTGGGCGATCCCCTCCAAGGCGGGCAACCCCGACCTGGCGTTCAAGTTCATCGAGACGATGCAGACCAAGGCCAACGCCAAGAAGTGGTACGTCGCCAACTCGGGCATCGCGGTCCGCGAGGACGTCGCGGCCGACCCCGCGTACGTGAAGGCACAGCCCGGCATCAAGTTCTTCACGGACCTGGTCGCCTCGACGCACTACCGGCCCGCGTACCCCGCGTACCCGAAGGTCTCCACGGCGATCCAGGAGGCGATGGAGTCGGTGACGACGGGCGACAGCTCGGTGGAGGAGGCGGCGCGCGCCTACGACGAGGAGGTCGAGTCGGCAACGGACGGCGAGGTCACGAAGAAGTAGGGGGCGAGGGCGAGGGCGAGGTTCGGAGCTGGAGCCGGGGGAGCCCCGGGTCCCACACCGCCCGCACCGCCCGCACCGCCCGCACCCCGCCGTCACCCGCCCTCACCACCCCGCGTTCCCGCGTTCCCGCGCCCGCGCGTTCCCGCGCCCCGCGCCCCGCGCCCCGCGCCCCGCGCCCCCGCAGAGAGTGAGTGCCCGTACGTGACTACCGCACCCGCCGCCGGGTCCCCGGCCGGCCCGCCCGCCGGGCCCGGCGGCTCCAAGACCGCGACGGGACCGGCCGCCCCACCGCCGGGCCCCCGCGCCAGTGCCCGCGTCCGCCGGGGGCTGATCAGGGCCCTGCCCGTCTCTCCCGCCGTCGTCCTGCTCGCGCTGTTCCTCGCGGGGCCGATCGGCTACTGCGGGTACATCGCCTTCACCGACCTCCAGTTGACCGGTCAGGCCGAGTCCAGCTTCATCGGGTTCGACAACTTCCGTGAGGCGTTCGGCGACGAGCGGTTCCTCAACGCGGTCTGGCTCACCCTGGTCTTCACAGTCGTCTCCTCCCTCATCGGCCAGAACACGCTGGGCCTGGCCCTCGCCTCCCTCATGCAGCGCGCGTCGAAGCCGGTCCGCACTCTCACGGGCGCCATCGTCGTCACGGCCTGGGTCCTGCCGGAGGTCGTCGCGGGCTTCCTGCTCTACGCGTACTTCCGCCGCGAGGGCACCCTCAACGCGGTCCTGGACTTCCTCCATCTCCCCACCCAGAACTGGCTGTTCACGCTCCCGATCCTGGCGGTCTCGTTCGCGAACGTATGGCGCGGCACGGCCTTCTCGATGCTGGTCTACTCCGCCGCCCTCAACGAGATCCCCAAGGAGATCACCGAGGCCGCCGAGGTCGACGGCGCGAGCGGCTGGCGCCGCATGTGGCACATCACGCTGCCGATGATCCGCCGCTCGATCGGCACGAACCTCATGCTCAACACCCTCCAGACGCTCTCCGTCTTCGGCCTGATCTGGGTGATGACGCGCGGCGGCCCCGGCAACCGCAGCCAGACCCTCCCCCTGTTCATGTACGAACAGGCCTTCCAGAAGAGCATGATCGGCTACGGCACGGCGGTGGCCCTGCTCCTCCTCCTGGTCGGCTCGCTCTTCTCGCTCGTCTATATGCGCCTGCTGCGTACGGAGGTCTGAGTGCCCGACAACAAGCGTTCGCGCGCGCCGCGTTCACGCCGCACGAAGCACCGACTGGCAGCGGACGCGGGCCTGCTGGTCGTGGCGGCGGCGTTCGTCCTCCCCCTGGCCTGGGTGATCCTGTCCTCCTTCGATCCGGAGGCGGACTTGCGGGTACGGCTCCCCGACAGCCTCACCCTGGACAACTACGACAAGGTCCTCACCCCCGAGATCACCTTCACCCCGCTCCTCAACAGCCTGCTGCTGTGCGGCGGCGGCACCCTGCTCACGGTGGTCTGCGCGGCCCTCGCCGCGTACCCCCTCTCCCGCTACCGGTCCCGCCTGAACCGCCCCTTCATGCTGACGATCCTCTTCGCGACGAGCCTGCCGATCACGGCGATCATGGTCCCGGTGTACGCGCTGTTCGTACAGGTCGACCTGATCGACACGATGCAGGGCACGATCTTCTTCTTCGCCGCGTCCCAACTGCCCTTCGCCATCTGGCTGATGAAGAACTTCATGGACGGTGTCCCGAAGGAACTGGAGGAGGCGGCGTGGACGGACGGCGCGTCGTCGTTCCAGTCCCTGCTCCGGATCGTCCTGCCTCTGATGGGCCCGGGAGTGGCGGTGGTAACGGTCTTCTCATTCGTCATGATGTGGGGCAACTTCTTCGTCCCCTTCATGCTCCTGCTCACTCCGGAGCAGATGCCGGCGTCGGTCAGCATCAACGACTTCTTCGGCAACAAGGGGACGGTGGTCTACGGCCAGCTGGCCGCGTTCTCCATCCTCTACTCGACCCCGGTGATCCTCCTGTACGTCCTGGTCTCGCGCCGCCTGGGCGGGGGCTTCGCGTTGGGCGGGGCGGTGAAGGGCTGAGGCACAGAACTGTGACATACGTTCGCGCCGATACATCCCTCGCGCCCCATTCGTGCCGGGACATCTCCCTGGTATCAGGCCTCGCCTCGCACTAGCGTGCTGAGCCCGCGCCCTCTCCCACCTGCCAGGAGCCGACAGTGAACCGCCCTCTCCGCCTCGCGACGGCCGCGCTCACCGCGTCCGCGGCCCTGCTGCTGACGTCCTGCGGCAGCGACGACAAGTCCTCCGGGGGCGATGACAAGATCGCCGGTGCGGAGCAGGGGGACGGCAAGTCCAAGAAGCCCTCGCCCACACCGCAGGAGAAGCGGGCCGAGCGCCCCGAGATCAAGCTGCCGTCGGACCTGTCGTACGAGTTCGAGTGGACCAAGACCGGCGACAAGGACAAGGACGCGGTCCTGGCCGACACCGAGCAGTACCTGAAAGCGGTCGACATGGCCATCGCCGAGCAGAAGCCCCTGCACGAGGCCTACCGCTTCTACTCCGAAGGCGACGCGGCGGCAGCCAGCCAGAAGTTCGTCCAGGAGTACGTCGAGTACAAGGACCGGATCACCGGCGCCAAGCGGTACTACAACGCGCGGGTCGACGTGACGGGCGGCAAGACGGCAGGCCTCGTCTACTGCGAGGACCAGCGCAAGGCGCACAACAAGAGCCTCAAGACAGGAAAGACCGCCAAGGCCGCCGCGCCTTCGAAGGACGACTTCGTGCTGTACAGCAGCCGACTGCGCGTGAACGAACAGGGCGTCTGGGTCACCGAGACGACCACATCCGACCGGGGGAACGCCACATGTCAGCCATGAGAAGGAAACCGCTCATAGCCGCCGGGGCCGTGGCGATGGCCGCGACGCTGCTCCTGTCGATGCCCGTGTCGGCGCGCACCGGCCACGGCGGCAGCACCAACGGCGCCGCCGAAGGCCCCACCGAGGACGGCGGCGACGGCTCCCTGCTGGCCACAGCCGGCGGCATCAGCTACGACGACTCCAAGAACGGCAGCGGCCCGAAGGCCGGCCCCATCGCCCCCACGGGCGACTACAGCCCGCCCCCCTGCTGGTACGGTCCGGCCTACACACCCGCCCAGTTCAAGAAGGAACGTGAGGCGGTCTGGGCGGTGGACTCCACGGGCCACCAGTGGGACCTGGAGCAGCGCAAGCGTTACGTCGAGGGCGAGCCGTACAAGAACTTCAACCTCGACAAGGCCGGCAAGGGCTACTGGTGGACGTCGTACCCCAACAAGACCTACCCGCCCGGCTGGGACAAGTGCACCAAGGAGACCTTCTGGGTCGACGAGAACGAGCCTCCCCCCGCCGACATCCCCGCCATCGACCCGGAGATCCTGGCGAAACTCGCCTACGCCAGAATCCGCGTACCCGGCACGAAGGTGTCCCTGGCCCCCGAGGCCGAGACCAAGGTGAACCTGCCCACGTGGGCGTGGCTGGACGGCGCGGAGTTCAAGCCGGTGTCGGTCACGGCCAGGGTGGACGTCCTCGACATCGAGGCGACGACGACCGCCGAACCGATCTCCCTCAAGATCGACCCCGGCACGCCGGACGCCGAGACGTATCCCGCGTCCGGCGTCTGCGACCTCACGGGAGACAAGATCGGTGAGCCGTACGCCAAGGGCAAGTCCAAGCAGACCCCGCCCTGCGGCGTGAAGTACCTGCGCTCCTCGGGCGACGGCTCGTTCCCGCTGAAGGCGACGGTCACGTGGAAGATCCACTGGACCGGCACAGGCGTGCCTGACGAACAGCTGCTCCCCGACGGTGAGTTCGGCGCGGAACAGGACGTGGTGGTCCAGGAGATCCAGGCCATCAACCGATAGGTGACGGGGGTCGCGGTATGGCAGGGAATCGTCCACGGGACTGGCACGTCCTGGACCTGGACAAGGACCCGACGCCGGGTGATCCGGACCGGGTCCGCAAACTCGCCAAGGACCTGCACGACTTCTCCGACGACGTCGGCAAGGTCCTCCGCGACATCAAGGGCATGGCGGGCGAGGAAGCCATCCTCCAGTGGGCGGGCAAGACCGCCGAGGCCTTCACGGAGAAGTTCGAGGACGCCCCGAGCAAGCTGAAGAAGCTCAAGAAGTCCTACGGGATGGCGGGCGACGCCCTCGCCGCCTACTGGCCGGAACTGGAGCGCGCCCAGTCCCTCGCCGACAAGGCGCTCATCAAGGGCCGCGAGGCCCAGGCCGACCTGTCCTCCGCCAAGTCCCGCCTGTCCTCCGCCGACTCCTGGGTGGAGAAGGCGGGCAAGGAGGCCGACAAGTACAAGGACGAGGGCGGCAAGGGTTCGGGCGGCGGCAAGGATGTGCCCAAGCCCGACCCGGACAAGGTCAGGGCCGCCACCCGCAACGCGACCTCCGCCGAGAGCGCCCAGAAGTCCGCCAAATCCGACGTCACCTCCGCGCAGAACGCCCTCGACGCCGCGAAGAAGATGGCCGAGGACGCCCGCAGAATGCGGGAAGAGGCCGCCGGGACGGCCAAGCGGAAGATCGACGAGGCGTCCGACGCGGGTATCCGGAACCGCAAGTGGTGGGAGGAGATCGGCGACTGGGTCTCCGACAACTGGGACACCATCATCGCCGTCTGCAAGGTCGTCGTCGCCGTCGTCGGCATCATCGCGATGATCGTCGGCGGACCCATCCTCGCCGCGATCGTCATCGTGGCCGGAGTCATCGTCCTTGCCGACACCCTCAACAAATACCGAAAAGGCCAAGCAGGCCTGCTCGATGTCGCGTTCGCGGCACTGGACTGCGTACCGGGCATGAAGGGCCTGACCACCGCCGCCAAACTCGGCAAGGGGCTGAAGGGCCTCAAGGGCGGACTGAAGGGTTTCAAGTCGGCCCGCACAGCGCTGAAGGACGGTGCCAAGGGCGCGTACAACCGGGTCAAGAGCAAGATCAAGGGATGCGGCGACCCGGTGGACGTGGCCACCGGGCAGATGTTCCTCGACGCGACCGACGTCACGCTGCCCGGCACCCTGCCACTGGTCTTCACCCGCCGGGTCGCCTCGGGCTACCGCAGCGGCGGCTGGTTCGGCCCCACCTGGACCTCCACCCTCGACCAGCGCCTTGAAGTCGACGAGGACGGTGTCGTCTTCGTCACCGAGGACGGCATGCTCCTCGCCTACCCCCACCCCGAGGGCCCCGACGCACCCGTGCTGCCCGACGGTGGGCCCCGCTGGCCCCTGGAACGTCTGGACGACGGCGGCTACCGCCTCACCGACCCACTCACCGGCCACACCCGCCACTTCACGCCACCCGACCCCGACGACGGCGTGGCCCTCCTGGCACGGGTATCCGACCGCCATCACAACACCATCGACTTCGACTACGAGGCCGACGGGGCCCCGGTGGCGATCCGCCACTGCGGCGGCTACCACCTGAAGCTGACCGTCGAGGACGACCGCGTCACCGCCCTCGCGCTGGCGGACGACGGCACCGACATCACGATCAAGCGGTACGGCTACACCGACGGCGACCTCACCACCGTCACCAACTCCTCCGGTCGGTCACTGACTTTCACCTACGACCACGACAGACGCATCACATCCTGGCTGGACACCAACCAGAGTCTGTACAACTACGCCTATGACTCCCGAGGGCGGTGTGTGAGCCAGAGTGGGGAGTCCGGGTACCTTGCGAATACTTTCTCGTATGACTGCGCCGACCAGGAATTCGCAGACCAGCGCATCACAACCGTCACAGACGCCGACGGAGCCGAAGCGCGTTATGTGATCGATTCCAGCTGTCTGGTCGTGTGCGAGATCGACCCTCTGGGAAACAGGGTCCACACAGCCTACGACGAGTTCCACCACGTGGCTTCGCGAACGGACGCGCTGACAAATACCACGCAGTTCGTCCACAATGAGCACGGGCAACCGCTTCGAGTGCGACGTCCGGACGACGCGGTGACCCAGCTGGAGTACAACGAACTCTGCCGTCCCGTCAGGGTCACACTGCCGGACGGAAATTCCTGGATTCGGAAGTACGACGCCAGAGGTAACTGTCTGGAGGTCATCGACCCGACTGGCTCCGTCACGCGATACGCGTTCGACGAGTCCGGCGGGCCGACGTCCGTCACGGACCCGCTCGGCGCCACCACGTATATACGCAGCAACGCCGCCGGCCTGCCCCTCCAGATCGTCGACCCGCTCGGGAACAGCATCACCTATGAGTACAACAGCTTCGGTCGGCCAGTAGTCAGCATCGACGCGACGGGTGGAAGGACCGAGCAGAGCTGGACCATTGAAGGGCGCATAAGCCGCCGTACCGCGCCCGACGGCTCGGTGGAGGCGTGGTCGTACGACGGCGAGGGCAACTGCCTCAGCTACACGGACCCCGCGGGTGCCGTCACGCACTACGAGTACTCACATTTCGACGTACTGACCGCGCGTCTCGAACCCGGCGGAATGCGGCACGAATTCACGTACGACTCAGCACTCCGGTTGATCGAGGTCCGCAACCCGCTGGGTCGCACATGGAGATATCAGTACGATCCTGCGGGGCGACTGACCTCTGAGATCGACTTCGACGGACGTGAGATCAGATATGACCACGACGCGGCGGGCAGACTCATATCCCGTACGAATCCGTTGGGCCAACAGATCCGGTATGAGCGCGACGCCCTCGGCCAGATGGTGCGCAAGGAGGCGGAGGCCGAGGTCAGCACCTACTCCTATGACGTCTTGGGAAACCTGACAGAGGCGTCGAACCCGCACTCATCAGTACATCTGCGCCGAGACAGCAAGGGCGCGCTCGTAGCCGAGACGGTCAACGGCCGTACGGTCACTTACGAGTACGACGCGGTGGGGCGCCGCACGCGCCGCGTGACCCCTTCCGGAGCCATCGGAGAGTGGTCTTATGACGCAGTCGGAAACCGCACGAGTCTGACGTCCTCGGCCCGCACGATGGGGTTCCAGCATGATTCCCAGGGCAGGGAGGTGTCACGTACCACCGACGCGTCCGTCGCCGTGAACAACGCCTATGACCTGCTCGGACGCCTGACCGACCAAACGGTCACCGCGCGCGATGGCCACACCGTTCAGCGGCGTTCCTACGCCTACCGAACTGACGGTTACCCGACCTCCATCGACGACCGATTGAACGGGGCCGTCCGGTTCAGCCACGACAGTGCCGGTCGGATCCTGACGGCCGACGCCGAGAGCTGGTCCGAACGCTATGCCTACGACGACGCGGGAAACCTGCTGTCAGCGGATTGGCCGCCTACCCATGCCGGCCGAGAGGCGGTCGGGACTCGGAGCTATGAGGGCACCGCCATACTCCGGGCAGGCCGGGTCCGGTACGAGTACGACCGAGCCGGACGCATCACGCTCCGTCAAAAGAAGCGGATGTCGCACCGGCCCGATACATGGCACTACACATGGGATGCCGAGGACCGGCTGACCTGCGCCATCACACCGGACGGAACGGAATGGCGCTACCGGTACGACCCATTCGGCCGGAGAATCGCCAAGGAACGTCTCACCGAGGGACACGTCACCGAGTCGACGGCCTTCACCTGGGAAGGCACGACCCTCTGCGAGCAGACGACCAGATCACAGCAGCTGGGGAATCAGATCACGCTGACGTGGGACCACGTCGGTCTTCTCCCAGTAGCTCAGACCGAGAGCCGCACCGCCCTGGAGGCCCCGCAAGCGGAGGTGGACCAAAGGTTCTTCACGATCGTGAGCGACCTCGTGGGAACGCCGACCGAGCTGCTTGACGAAACTGGCGAGATCGCCTGGCGTGCGCGACGGACCGTCTGGGGCGTTACTACGTGGAACTCCGACGCGACAACCTACACGCCGCTTCGGCATCCAGGTCAGTACTTCGACCCCGAGACCGAGCTGCATTACAACTGCTTCCGCTACTACGATCCCCAAACAGCGCGGTACTTGACACTCGATCCGCTCGGACTCACCCCGGCCCCCAACCCCGTCACGTTTGTCCACAACCCACACGCCCTTTCCGACCCTCTTGGCCTTGCACCCTGCCGAGAGTTCTTCACAGTGCAGTCGCCCGCCGACGCAGCCCGGCTCCGGGGTGGTGGTGAGCCCTGGCCTTCGTCCATGCACCGGGCTCACTTCGGAGAGGGTGTCTACTCGTGGGCCTCGCGGAGCGACGCAGAACGGTACTTCGCCATCAAATCGAAGCGTACGGACGAACTGGAGATGGTGCGCTTCACCATCCCGGAAGCAGAGTTCGCCAAGCTGCGCAAGGCCGATATATCGAAGATGACAGACGATGAAGCCGATGCCTTTATCGACAGATACAGCCTCATGTCCGATACCGGCAAAACGGATCACGGGTATCAGTACATCACGCGTCCGACAAACCTCGGCAGTGAGCATTTCTTCGACAAGTCCGTCATGCACCTCCTCAAGTTCGACTGATGGTGAGAAAGATGAAGTCCAGGACCGTCACATACCGCAAGTTCATGGGCCCCTGGGGGCTGTTGGTGAATCTCACGGCCTGTGTGAGCCATGGGGAACGGCCCGACCCCGCGGACCAGGCCGTTTCCGACCGGCTCTATCTACGTGTCCTGGACCGGTTCGCCGATGACGAAGATGTCAAGTTTCTGATGCTGGGTCTGCGCCTCATGGCCCAGCCCGTCCTCGCCGCTTGTGACGAGGACACGATCGGCATTCACGTGCAAGAGCTCGACTACCTGCCGACGGACTACCAACCGGAGGCCGCCGCGCTGGCCATGATGACGTGGATCGGCGCCGAGTTCGGTGTGGAGATTCCGCAGATCGATATCGAGTTCGACCGGGCGACCGGATACTCGGTCAGCTGGCCGGAAGACCTCTAAGGGCGCAGTGCGGCATAACAGCCGCATCGGGTCGGCGCCTCAAGCCCGCTTCCAAGGCTGCGCCCCGTAGCTTCCCACCAATCCGCAACCTCGTAGGAACACACCGTAGTCGCCACCCCCAGGGGCGCCTACCGTGTGCCCGTGCAACCGAGCCCCCCGAGCCAGCCCACGCCCCCCTTCAACTTCCCCGCCGCCCGTCGCCTGCGCGAAGCGCTCGGGATGGCGCACGGGCATGTCGCGTATGGGATGCGGGCCGGTTACGGGCTCACGTACATCACCGCCGACACCGTCGCCGCCTGGGAGCGCGGGCTCGCCTCGCCCAGCTCCGCCGAGCTCGCCGCGCTGGCGGCCACGCTCTGGTGTTCGCCCGGGGAACTCATGGGCGCCGCGCGGACCCTGCGCGAGCACCGGATCGCCCGGGGGCTCGCCCCCGAGGACGTCGCGCGGCAGGCGGGCGTCGAGGTCCAGGCGTATCTGCGGATGGAGGAGACCAACGGCTGGCGCGGCAACGAGCGGCAGTCCGCCGCCCTCTCCCGAACCCTCGGCCTGTCGCTGCCCGACTTCGTGACCGTGACCGGGCGGTCCGAGCCGCTCGCCGAGCTGTTGCGCAGTGCCGTCACCACCCGGTGGCAGGGATACGTGCGGTCCGTCGCCAAGCTGCTGCCCGTGGAGCGGCGGCACGTCGAGGACGTGCTGCGGCAGATGCACGAGGACTACCAGTCACGGATGGCGCGGACGCTGAGCTGGGGCGGCGGCGCCAGTTCGGACGCGTCCGGCGAGGCCGGGCGGGACTATCTCGAACGGATCCTCGACCATTTCTGGCCCCTCGTCCGAGGCGGAGAGGGAGGCGGGCAGGCCTCCTAGAGGAGAGGTGTCAAGCCCCGTAGCAAGCCCAGCAGCAAGCCCCATAGAGAGGCGTCAAGCCTCATATGGGCGTCAAAGCCTCCTAGAACACCGACTCCGCCTCGTCCATCCGGTCCTTCGGGACCGTCTTCAGCTCCGTCACCGCCTCCGCCAACGGCACCATCGTGATGTCCGTCCCCCGCAGCGCCGTCATCTTGCCGTACTCCCCGCGGTGCACCGCCTCCACCGCGTGCCAGCCGAAGCGGGTCGCGAGGACGCGGTCGTACGCGGTGGGGGTGCCGCCGCGCTGGACGTGGCCGAGGATGACCGGCTTGGCCTCCTTGCCGAGGCGGGCCTCCAGCTCGTACGCGAGTGCCGTGCCGATGCCCTGGAAGCGCTCGTGGCCGAACTGGTCGATCGCGCCCTTGCCGTAGTTCATCGTGCCGTCCTGCGGGTGCGCGCCCTCGGCCACGCAGATCACCGCGAACTTCTTGCCGCGCGAGAACCGCTCCTCGACCAGCGTGACCAGGTCGGCGGGGTCGAAGGGGCGCTCGGGCAGGCAGATGCCGTGCGCGCCGCCGGCCATGCCGGACTCCAGGGCGATCCAGCCGGCGTGGCGGCCCATGACCTCCACCACCATCACGCGCTGGTGCGACTCGGCGGTGGTCTTGAGGCGGTCCATCGCCTCCGTGGCCACGCCCACCGCCGTGTCGAAGCCGAAGGTGCGGTCCGTGGAGGAGATGTCGTTGTCGATCGTCTTCGGGACGCCCACGACCGGCACGCCCGCCTCGGAGAGCATGCCCGCCGCCGTCAGGGTGCCCTCGCCGCCGATCGGGATGAGCGCGTCGAAGCCGCTCTTCTCGATCAGCACCTTGGCGTCGTCGCAGGCGGCGCGGAAGCGGTCGCGCTCCAGGCGTGAGGAGCCGAGGATCGTTCCGCCGCGGGCCAGGATGCCGCTGACCGCGTTGAGGTCGAGGGGGCGGTAGCGCCCGTCGAGCAGGCCCGCGTAGCCGTCCTCGAAGCCGATGACCTCGTCGCCGTAATGCGTCACGGCGCGGTGCACGACCGACCGGATCACTGCGTTGAGGCCGGGGCAGTCGCCGCCCGCGGTGAGAATTCCGATACGCATCGCGCTGTGTCTCCTGCTCGCTGTTGGTACTTGTGAGCCGGTCCGATTGTTCCACGGCCGGAAGGGGGTCGCCGCTCACACCTGTCCGACGGATGTGCGTCCGATATAGGGGCAGGGGGCTTGTGACCCCTCTTGCGGGGCCTTTCGTCGGCGGGCGACCTAGCCAGCCACAGAGGTATTGTCAAGAGGACACAGCCGCGATATCGGGTCATTTGTCCAGGCAGACGGGCCGACCGGCCTGCGACCCAGGACAGCGAAGACAGCGGCTGCGAAGACAGCGGCAGCCAAGAAGCAGTAGCCAAGACAGCAGCAGTAGCAGCCAGGAAACGGCTCCAGAAAGCCAAGAAGGAGAGAGCACGCGTGACGCGCAGCGTGTACGTGACCGGGATCGACCGCGGCGACGGCCGCCAGGTCGTCGAGCTGGGAGTCATGGAGCTCCTGACCCGCCAGGTCGACCGGGTCGGCGTCTTCCGGCCGCTCGTCCACGACGGCCCCGACCGTCTCTTCGACCTGCTGCGGGCCCGCTACCGCCTCTCGCAGGACGCCGCGTCCGTGTACGGCATGGACTACCACGAGGCGTCCGCGCTCCAGGCCGAGCAGGGCACCGACGAGCTGGTCTCGCGGATCGTCGACCGCTTCCACCGGGTCGCCGGGGAGTACGAGGTGGTCCTCGTCCTGGGTACGGACTTCGCGGCCACCCAGCTCCCGGACGAGCTGGCGCTCAACGCACGCCTCGCCAACGAGTTCGGCGCCTCCGTGATCCCCGTGGTCGGCGGCAAGAACCAGACCGCCGAGTCGGTGCGCGCCGAGACGCGCAACGCCCACCGCGCGTACGAGAGCCTGGGCTGCGACATCCTCGCGATGATCACCAACCGGGTGGCGCCCGCCGACCGCGACGAGATCCGCGAGCTGCTCGCCCCCGACCTGCCCGTGCCCTGCTACGTCCTGCCGGACGAGCCCGCGCTCTCCGCGCCGACGGTCGCGCAGATCACCCACGCCCTCGGCGGCCGCGTCCTGCTCGGCGACGATTCGGGGCTCGCGCGTGACGCCCTGGACTTCGTCTTCGGCGGCGCCATGCTGCCGAACTTCCTGAACGCCCTGACCCCGGGCTGCCTGGTCGTCACCCCCGGCGACCGCGCCGACCTCGTGGTGGGCTCGCTGGCCGCGCACAGCGCCGGTACGCCGCCCATCGCGGGCGTCCTGCTGACCCTGAACGAGCAGCCGGGCCAGGAGATCCTCACCCTCGCCGACCGCCTCGCGCCCGGCACCCCGGTCGTCGCGGTCTCCGGCGGCTCCTTCCCCACGGCGGCGGAACTCTTCGCCCTGGAGGGGAAGCTGAACGCCGCGACACCCCGCAAGGCGGAGACCGCCCTCGGCCTCTTCGAGCGGTACGTCGACACCGCGGACCTGCTGGGCCGCGTCTCCGCGCCGAGCAGCGACCGCGTCACGCCGATGATGTTCGAGCACAAGCTCCTGGAGCGGGCCCGCTCCGACCGGCGTCGCGTCGTGCTGCCCGAGGGCACCGAGGAGCGCGTGCTGCGCGCCGCCGACGTGCTGCTGCGCCGGGGCGTCTGCGACCTGACGCTGCTCGGCCCGGTGGAGCAGATCCGCAAGAAGGCCGCCGACCTCGGCGTGGACCTCGCCGACTCCGAGCTGATCGACCCGCAGACCTCCGAGCTGCGGGACCGTTTCGCCGGGAAGTACGCGGAGCTGCGCGCCCACAAGGGCGTCACCGTCGAGCTGGCGTACGACGTGGTGGCGGACGTGAACTACTTCGGCACGCTGATGGTCCAGGAGGGCCTGGCCGACGGCATGGTGTCGGGCTCCGTGCACTCCACGGCGGCGACGATCCGCCCCGCCTTCGAGATCATCAAGACCAAGCCGGACGCGTCGATCGTGTCGTCCGTGTTCTTCATGTGCCTCGCCGACAAGGTCCTCGTGTACGGGGACTGCGCGGTGAACCCGGACCCGAACGCCGAGCAGCTCGCGGACATCGCGGTCCAGGCGGCCGCCACCGCCGAGCAGTTCGGCGTCGCCCCGCGGATCGCGATGCTCTCGTACTCCACGGGTACGTCCGGTTCGGGCGCCGACGTCGACAAGGTGCGCGAGGCCACCGAGCTGGTGCGCGACCAGCGGCCCGACCTGAAGATCGAGGGGCCGATCCAGTACGACGCCGCCGTGGAGCCCTCGGTCGCGGCGACCAAGCTGCCCGGCTCGGATGTCGCGGGCCAGGCCAGCGTGCTGATCTTCCCGGACCTCAACACCGGCAACAACACCTACAAGGCCGTTCAGCGCTCGGCCGGCGCGATCGCCGTCGGCCCGGTCCTCCAGGGCCTGCGCAAGCCGGTCAACGACCTGTCCCGTGGCGCGCTCGTCCAGGACATCGTCAACACCGTCGCCATCACGGCCATCCAGTCCCAGGCCCCCGGCCAGTAACCCCCACAGAAAGCGCCTCATCAGTGACTGCCACGCGCGTACTCGTCCTCAACTCCGGCTCCTCGTCGGTGAAGTACCAGCTGCTCGACATGCGCGACAGCTCACGCCTGGCCGTCGGCCTCGTCGAGCGGATCGGCGAGGAGACCTCGCGGCTCAAGCACACCCCTCTCACCGGCGGCGGCGCCGAGTCCCGTGAGCGCGAGGAGCCGATCGCCGACCACGGGGCGGCGCTCAAGGCCGTCGCCGAGGAGCTTGCCGCCGACGGCCTCGGCCTCGACTCGCCCGAGCTGGCCGCGATAGGCCACCGGGTGGTGCACGGCGGTCTGAAGTTCAGCGCGCCGACCGTCGTCACCGACGAGGTGCTCGCCGAGATCCAGCGCCTGGTGCCGGTGGCCCCGCTGCACAACCCGGCCAACATCACCGGCATCCGCACCGCTCAGGCGCTGCGCCCGGACCTGCCCCAGGTCGCCGTCTTCGACACCGCGTTCCACACGACGATGCCGGAGTCCGCGGCGCGCTACGCGATCGACGTGCGGACCGCCGACGAGCACCGCGTGCGGCGCTACGGCTTCCACGGCACCTCGCACGCGTACGTCTCGCGGGAGACCGCGAAGCTGCTGGGCAAGGCGCCCGAGGACGTGAACGTCATCGTGCTGCACCTGGGCAACGGTGCCTCCGCGTCCGCCGTGCGGGGCGGAAGGTGCGTCGATACGTCGATGGGGCTGACGCCGCTTGAGGGACTCGTGATGGGTACCCGCTCCGGTGACATGGACCCGGCGGTCATCTTCCACCTGGCGCGGGTCGGCGGGATGTCCATCGACGAGATCGACGCCCTGCTCAACAAGAAGAGCGGTCTGATCGGACTCTGCGGCGACAACGACATGCGGGAAATCCGGCGCCGGGTCGACGCGGGGGACGAGGAGGCCGCGCTCGCCTTCGACATCTACATCCACCGTTTGAAGAAGTACATCGGCGCCTATTACGCGGTGCTCGGCCGCGTGGACGCCATCGCGTTCACGGCCGGGGTAGGCGAGAACGCGGCGCCGGTACGGGAGGCGGCCGTGGCGGGCCTGGAGGAGCTGGGCCTCGCGGTCGACGGCGCACTCAATTCCGTACGTTCCGACGAAGCGCGGCTCATTTCGCCGGAGTACGCGCGCGTGGCCGTCGCCGTGGTCCCCACGGACGAGGAACTGGAGATCGCGAACCAGACATACGCGCTGGTCGGGAACGTATCGGCGCCGTAATTCGATAATCGCGCCGGCACCGCAACTGAGCGCCCTTCCGCCCATTTGTAGATTCCACCAGACGGAATATTCCGAGCCGAAACAAACCGATAGGATCGCCCCCATGCGCCGTTCCAAAATCGTCTGCACGCTTGGCCCCGCCGTCGACTCCGAAGAGCAGCTCGTCTCGTTGATCGAGGCCGGCATGAACGTGGCCCGCTTCAACTTCAGCCACGGCACGCACGCCGAGCACCAGGGCCGGTACGACCGTGTCCGCTCGGCCGCCGCGAAGACCGGCCGCGCGATCGGCGTCCTCGCCGACCTGCAGGGCCCGAAGATCCGTCTGGAGACCTTCGCCGAGGGCCCCGTCGAGCTGGTGCGCGGTGACGAGTTCACCATCACCACCGAGGACGTGCCCGGCGACAAGTCGATCTGCGGCACGACCTACAAGGGTCTGCCCGGCGACGTCTCCAAGGGCGACCAGGTCCTCATCAACGACGGCAACGTCGAGCTGCGCGTCGTCGAGGTGGACGGCCCGCGCGTGAAGACGATCGTCGTCGAGGGCGGTGTCATCTCCGACCACAAGGGCATCAACCTGCCCGGCGCGGCCGTCAACGTCCCCGCCCTGTCCGAGAAGGACATCGAGGACCTGCGCTTCGCCCTGAAGATGGGCTGCGACATGGTCGCCCTGTCCTTCGTACGGGACGCGGGCGACGTCAAGGACGTCCACAAGGTGATGGACGAGGAGGGCCGCCGCGTCCCCGTCATCGCCAAGGTGGAGAAGCCGCAGGCCGTCGCCAACATGGAGGGCGTCGTCGCGGCGTTCGACGCCGTGATGGTGGCCCGTGGCGACCTGGCCGTCGAGTACCCGCTCGAAAAGGTCCCGATGGTGCAGAAGCGCCTCGTGGAGATGTGCCGCCGCAACGCCAAGCCGGTGATCGTCGCGACCCAGATGATGGAGTCGATGATCACCAACTCGCGCCCCACGCGCGCCGAGGCGTCCGACGTCGCCAACGCGATCCTGGACGGCGCGGACGCGGTCATGCTGTCCGCCGAGTCGAGCGTCGGCGCGTACCCGATCGAGACCGTCAAGACGATGTCGAAGATCGTCGCGGCGGCCGAGGAGGAGCTGCTCTCCAAGGGCCTCCAGCCGCTGGTGCCCGGCAAGAAGCCGCGTACGCAGGGTGGCTCGGTGGCCCGCGCCGCCGCCGAGATCGCGGACTTCCTGGACGCCAAGGCCCTGGTCGCCTTCACCAAGTCCGGTGACACGGCCCGCCGCCTGTCCCGCTACCGCGCGGCCCAGCAGATCCTGGCCTTCACCACCGACGAGTCGACCCGCAACCAGCTCACGCTGAGCTGGGGCGTGGACACGTACGTCGTGCCGCACGTCGACAACACCGACGCGATGGTCGACATCGTCGACGCCGAGCTGATCAAGCTCAACCGCTTCAACGACGGCGACACGGTCGTCATCACCGCGGGCTCGCCCCCCGGCGTCCCCGGCACCACCAACATGGTGCGGGTGCACCACCTCGGCGGCGTCGACCGCGACTGACGGCCCGTCTCCTTCGTACTCCCTCGTACTCCCTCGTACTCCTTCGTACGTACGCGCTGAGGGCGCCCCCTGCTGCAGGGGGCGCCCTCGGTGTCGTACGGGTCAGTCGCTGATCGACTGGTGCAGGCCGGGGATCGTGAGGTCGCCGCCGAACTGGCCCGCCTGCTGCACCTTCACATCCGTGAAATGGATCAGCGGGATGTTCAGCGGCGGCGGGTGCTCGGGGTCGAAGGTGATCGGGATGAGCCCGAACAGCTTGCCCGAGATCCGCTCGGTGTACATCGTCGTCTCGCCGTTCCGGATGGTGGACGTGGAGCCCTTCGCGGCCTCGACGTGGTACTTCTTGCCGGCCGGTCCCTCGACGATCTGGTGCAGGTCGCCGATGTCCGTCTTCTGCACGACGTACTTCAGGGCCTGCTTGGTCCGGCCGCCCGGCATCGTGAGGTTCACGACGCCCTGGTAGTCGGCGCCCTTGAGGGTGAGCGAGCTGGCTTCCAGGTGCCACGGCTGGTTCGGGATCGGCACGGGCGTCTGCTCGCCCTTGCCGTCGACCTTCTTCTCGACGACGCACGGGAACGGCTTCTTGCCGTTCTCGTCGGGGGCGAGCGGGTCCTCGGCCTTGTCCGCCTCGCCGTCCGTGACCTCGTCGGCCTCGTCGACCGTGTCCTCTACAGGCTTGGTGGCCTTGTCCGTCGTGTCCTTGTCCGTCGTGTCCTTGTCCGCGGGATCCTTGGCCGGGTCCTCGGGTGACTTGGGGTCCGACTTGGGGTCCTTCGAGGCGGACGGGTCCGGGTCCGGGCTCTCGGAATCCTTCCCATCGGACTTGTCCGGCTCGGCGGGCTCGTCGGGCGTGAAGGCGTCCTTGAGGGCGTCGCCGAGACCCAGCGGGTCCCAGGGGTTCTTGGGCTCGGCCGCCTCGGGCTCCGGGTCGGGCTCCGGGTCGGGGCCGGGCTTCGGGGCGGGGTCCGGCCTCGGGGCCTCGTCCTTGTCGCCCGCGGACGGCGCGGGATCCGGTTCGGGCTTGTCGCCGGGGTCCTTGTCGCCAGGGTCCTTGTCACCGGTGGAGGGCGACGTAGGCGCGGACGGCTCGTCGGCCTTCTCGTCGGCCTTCTCGTCGGCCTTCTCGTCCGCTTCCGCGTCCTTGTCCGGCGCCGTGACGCAGGGGCCGTCCTGGAAGGGGTTCTCGGGCACACCGGGCTTCGCCTGTGCGAGCGTCGGCGTCAGGCCCATGCCCATCAGGACCGCCGTGGGCATGGCGGCAAGGGCTATCGCCTTGCCCGCGGGCACCTGGAGCCGGGTCAGCAGCGGCTTTCTGGGTGCCGCGTGGCGCGGCCCGGTTCTCGCACGAGGCGCCCCCGCGGAGCTCTCGTGCTGCACCTCGTCAGCCGGCACGGTGCCTCCCGTTCGTCCCGTTCGTCGGGCTCGTTCCTGACAGATCGTCCTGCTCGCCGCTCACCCCACCCGCGGCCGCCGTGGTGGCGGGCTCGGGAGCCCCGTCGCGCACGGGGTCGCCGGACCCCTGGGTCGTACGCCTCTTCGCGGGCTCACCGGCGGGCCGCGCGGGCGCCCAGGAGACGCCGAGGGCGCCGCCGAGCAGGGCGAGCAGGTAGCCGATGACGAAGCCGCCGAAGTTGGAGACCACCAGGGAGACCAGGGCGAGCAGAATCGCCGCGACGCCCGCGAAGACCCGGGAGTGCGGCTGGAACCACATGGTCAGGCCGAGCACGACCAACAGCACGCCGATGATCAGGGACCCGGCGCCGGCGGTGGTCGCCATCCGGATCGTCATCGTGCCGAGCGTGAGGTTCGCATACGGGAAGTACATGATCGGGATGCCGCCGAGCATCGTCAGCAGACCACCCCAGAACGGGCGCTGACCGCGCCACCCCCGGAACGATCGGCGCATCCGGCCGAGCTTGTCGCCCAGTCCCACTTGCGCTTCGGCGCTCATGTCGTACAGCTCCTCGGGAATGGCGTTGGTTCTGTGTGTGGTGCGGATTCGGGCACGGGGACGGCTCCGTCATATGCCGTCGCGCCCCCGCGCCCGGCCGTTCATAGCGGCGAGTGCGTACCGGACCGCGTACGACCTACCGGGGCGTCAACCGCCCCAGGTCGTGTCCTAGTAGCACTCGTGCTTGCCCTTTTTGACCGACATCGCGAGGCCGGAGAGCTTGAAGGTGCCGGCCGTGGTCGCCCACGCGCGCTGCTCGACGTCGGTGAACTTCACCGACTCCGCCTGCTGCGCGAACGAGTCCGGGGCGTACGTGTCGTTCTTCGCCGGACCCGGTCCCTTGGTGGTCTGGTCGACCGAGACGCCGATGTCGACCTTGTGGAAGGTCGCGTTGGCCCTCAGGTCGTCGGCGTCGATGTACAGCTTCTTTGCGATGACCTTGGGGCCACCGGCCCGGCCTGCCCTGAGGGTCATCGACACATCGCCGAAGACCGGTACCGGGACGACCACGGACTGGCACAGATTGGTGATCGTGGCCGACTCCAGGCCGACGACGGCGACCGGGTGGTTACCCGACTTGCCGTGGTCCAGGGCCCCGTACTGGATGAATCCCTTGCCCTTGAGTTCGTCGGCAGTCACCTTGAACTGCTGACCCGACACACTGAAAGATGCCGCGAGCGCACCCTGGGACAGGGCGACGCCTATCGCGGCAGTCGCCGCGACGCTCGGCACCATGACCACGGCGAACCGCTTCCATCTGGTTCCGCCACGAGCCACGGACTCCATGACTTTCCTCCTTCTCGGACGTACATCTCCGGCCCTGACTGCTCCCGCTCGGGCGGCTCAGCCGGGCAGGGATGGGAGAAGTGCTACGTCCTCGGGAAGGAGAGCGCCCGCGTCGGAGGCGCGATCCGCACCACACATCACCGGCGATCACCCCCGAGCGACAACCACTGGTCGCGCCTGACGCACATCACGCACAACCTCACGGACAGGCCCTGCCGGAAACGGCAGAGACCCCCCTGTCCAAGACCGGCGACGGCGTCACCGGTCTGCTCGGTGGGGACCCGAAGCGCCCGCTCCCGACTGGCTGTCGGACTGCGGGTCATCGGACCGAGCGTCGCCGATCGTGGTGCATTCTCGGCCGCCGCACAAGGGGGTTCATTACTGGCTAGTAACGGCCGGATAACCGAACCGCGACCGCGCGGTATCGGTCGGCCACGGACGGTGGCTCAACGGCGGGAGGCAGAACGGGATATGGGCGGGCGAAACCGCCCAGAGGGCGCCCCACCCCTTACTGCAAGTAACAGTGGCCGCGTTTGCCAATTTTTGGCAAATCACGGCCACTGTCGCGTCCTGGGAACAGATTTTTCACTCGGGCATCACAAGCCCCGGCGTTTACGGACTGGTCAGAAAAGCACCCGGGCCAGCGCCGTGCGCGCGGTCGTCACACGCGGGTCGTCCGCGCCCACCACCTCGAAGAGTTCGAGGAGCCGCACCCGCGCGGCGTCGCGGTCGTCGCCCGCCGTGCGGCGCACCGCGTCGATGAGCCGCCCGAAGGCGTCCTCGACATGACCGCCCACCAGGTCGAGGTCGGCCGCCGCGATCTGCGCCGACACGTCCGCCGGCCTGTCGGCCGCGTCCTTGCGGACCTGCTGCGCGTCAAGTCCCTGGACCCGCTGGAGCAGTTCGGCCTGCGCGAGACCGAGCTTGGCCTCGGTGTTGGCCGGATCGTCGCTGAGTACGTTCTTGTACGCCTGTACGGCACCGCCCAGATCACCGGCGTCCAGCGCCTGGACGGCCGCTTCGAGCAGGGCGTCGTAGGGACCGGCCGGCACCTCGGCCGGTGCGGGGGCCTGCTGCCCCGGGGCTCCCTCGGCGTCGGCGTCGACGACGAGGCCGGTCAGGCCGAAGCGCTCCTCGCCGACCTGGATGAGCTGGTCCAGGGTCTGGCGGATCTGCGCCTCGGGGGCGGCGCCCTGGAAGAGGGGCAGGGCCTGTCCCGCCACCACCGCGAAGACGGCCGGGATCCCCTGGACCCCGAACTGCTGCATCAGCATCTGGTTCGCGTCGACGTCGATCTTGGCGAGGAGGAAACGGCCGTTGTACTCCTGCGTGAGCCGCTCCAGGAGGGGGCTCAGCTGCTTGCACGGCTCGCACCACTCGGCCCAGAAGTCGATGACGACCGGGACCTCGGTGGACCGCTGCAGGACCTCGCGCTCGAAGCCCGCCTCGTCGACATCGATGACCAGGCTCGACGGGGACACCGCGGCACCCGCCGCGCCCCCGCCCTGCCGGGCCGCTTCGGCGCGCGCCTGCTCCGCCTTCGCCTTGGCCTCCTGGGCCGCCTTCACGGCGGCGAGGTCGACGACTCCGCTCATGGACATGTTCCGTGGCTGCATGAGTACATCCTCCCCCAAGCCGTACGCGAACCGCGCCCGTCCGTGGCCCTCCGCCGGATCGCGGGGTCACAGGGGGCACGGTCCAAGGCCCCGAGGGGGACCGCCGGTTGGCGCGGGGTCCCCACCCCGGGCCGGTCGTGCTGCGTGGTTGTCGCTCGTGGCTTTCGCTACGGCTCGTAGCGTAACCGCCGTGCCCCGGGTGGGGACAGGCGCCGTCGGTGATCTCCCTCACTGTGGTGTCCGTGGGGCTCCCGGGACAGTCCGTACTGGCCGGTATGGTCGCGGCCATGCAGAGCCGTACGTCCACCACTGCTGCCGCCCACCGCACCGGCGGGCGCCCGCGCAGCGCGACCGCCGACGCCGCGATCCTGGAGGCGACCAGGCAGGGGCTCGTCGAGCTGGGCTGGTCCAAGCTGACGCTCGGCGCCGTCGCGACGCGGGCGGGGGTCGCCAAGACCACCCTGTACCGGCGATGGGCGGGCAAGAGCGAGCTGGTCGTGGACGCGGTGGCGGAACTCTTCGACGAGCTCGAACTGCCCGACCGGGGCAGCCTGGCCGCCGACATCGAGGGCGTGGTCCTGCAGTTCGCGGTGCTGCTCGGGCGGCCCGAGACGAAGACGGCGCTCATGGCGGTGGTCGCCGAGTCGACGAGGGACGAGCCGCTGCGGCACCGCATCCGCACGTCCATCGTCGACCGCCAGAAGCGGCTGGTCCTCGCGGGGCGGGAGCGGGCGCAGGAGCGGGGCGAACTCCCCGCCGAACCGGACTCCGCCGCCGCGGGCCGCACGGCCGACCTCATCTTCGACGTGATCGCCGGCGCGGTGGTGCACCGCGCGCTGGTCAGCGCGGAACCGGTGGACGAGGAGTGGGCCCGCCGCTTCACGCTGCTGCTGCTGGGGGGCCTGGCCGCGGCGGCCTCGGCGCCCACGTGACTCAGACCTGGTACCGCTCCGGCGCGAAGAGCCGGAGGTTGTCCGCCACCCAGGCCGAGGTCAGTGCGAGGCCCTCCGTGAGGGAGACCTGAGGTTCCCAGCCCGCCCACTGCCGCGCCCGGGAGTTGTCCGACAGAAGCCGCTCCACCTCGCTGCCCGAGGGGCGGAGCCGCGCGGGGTCGACCACCACGGAGGCCTCCCGGCCGGACGCCGCGATCAGCGCCTCCGCGAGGTCGCCGATGGAGATCTCCCGGCCCACGCCGAGATTCACCGCGTGGCCCAGCGCCCGGTCGCAGACCGCCGTCGCCATGAAGCCCCGCGCCGTGTCCGTCACGTACGTGAAGTCCCGCGTGGGCGTCAGCGACCCCAGCTTGATCTCCCGCGCCCCCGCGTGGAGTTGCGCGAGGATCGTGGGGATCACCGCACGGGCCGACTGCCGGGGCCCGTACGTGTTGAAGGGGCGGACGACCGTGACCGGCAGTTCGAAGGCGTGCCAGTGCGACAGCGCCATCATGTCGGCGCCGATCTTCGATGCGGAGTACGGCGACTGGGGCTGGAGCGGGTGCGATTCGGCGATCGGCGCCGTCAGCGCGGTCCCGTACACCTCACTCGTGGAGGTGTGGACGAGCCGCCGCACGGAGTGCCTCCGGCACGCCTCGGCGACGTTCTCGGTGCCGACGACGTTCGTCTGGACATACGCCCCCGGGGAGTCGTACGAGTACGGAATCCCGATCAGCGCGGCCAGGTGGAAGACCGTGTCGCACCCGGCGACCGCGTCCATCACGCGCCCCGCGTCCCGCACGTCCCCCGCGATCATCTCGACCCGCGTATCACCGAGGAGATGCGCGAGGTGCCCCTTCTCCGCGTACGGCTTGTAGTGCACGAAGGCACGGACCTTCGCGCCCTCCGCGAGCAGCAGGTCGACGAGCGTCGAGCCGATGAAGCCCTCGGCTCCGGTGACGAGGACGGTGCGGTCCCGCCATGAGAAAGACGTGTTCACGCGTACTCCAGGTGAGGTGTGGGGTGGGTGAGTCGGAGGACTTGCTCCGCCAGCAGGTCGGCGGCGCGGGCGTGCGGTCCCGGGTCCGCGGCGCCGCTCATCGCGGCGAGCCGCGCGGGGTCGGCGAGCAGCGGCCCGACCAGCTCCGCGAGGCGTTCCGCGGTGGTCTCGGCGTCGGGCAGCAGCAGGCCGGCGCCCGCGTCGGTGAGGACCCGGGCGTTGTGGGTCTGGTGGTCGCCGGGCGCGTGCGGGTAGGGCACGAGGACGGCGGGGACCCCGGTGGCGGCCAGTTCGGCGACGGTCGCGGAGCCGGCGCGGCAGACGACGAGGTCGGCGGCGGCGTAGGAGAGGTCCATGCGGTCGAGGTAGGGGACGGCGCGGGCGATCGCGTCGCCGCCCGCCGACGCGAGCCGCGCCCGTGTCTTCGCGAGGGCGGCCGGGCCGGTCTTGATGAGGAGGTGGACGTCCCCGCGCCCACGCCCCCGCCACCGCTCCGCGAGCCCGACCGCGGCCTCGGTGAGCCGGGCCGCCCCGAGGCTGCCGCCGTTGAAGAGGACGAGGCGGGCCCCGGCCGGTACGCCGAGCGCGCGCCGCGCCTCGTCGCGCAGCGCGGCCCGGTCGAGCGCGGCGAGCGGCGCGGCGATCGGCATCCCGGTGGTGTGCGCGCGCTCGCCGCCCGGCAGATGCGCGCGGCTGCGGTCGAAGGCGACGGCGATGTGGGGGGTGAGCCGGGCGGCGAACCGGTTGGCGCGCCCGGGTACGGCGTTGGACTCGTGGATGAGGCTCGGCAGGCCGGCCATGCGTGCGCCGACGATGACGGGGGCGCTGGGGTAGCCGCCCATGCCGACGGCGACCTGCGCGCCCTGCTCGCGCAGGATGGCCCGGCACTGGGCGCCGGACCTCACCAGCGCGGCGGGCAGCAGATAGCGGCGGGCGCCGAGCGACGGGTCGAACGGGATCATGTCGACGGTGTGCAGGCGGTACCCGGCGTCCGGTATCAGCCGGGTCTCCAGGCCCCGCTCGGTGCCGACGAAGGAGATCACCGCGCCCGGCACGGCGCGGCGCAGCGCGTCGGCGAGGGCGAGGCCGGGATAGATGTGCCCGCCGGTGCCGCCCGCGCCGATCACGACGGAGAGAGAGGTTCGCATGGCAGGGAAGCCTCACGCGAGGGTCTAAGAGGCTTTTAAGAGCCGCGTTTGGCACCTTTGACCCATGAGCTTCACGAGCTTCACGAGCCCGACCGGCAGAGGCGGCCCGCCGGGCGCGGGCGAGGCGGCGGCGCACAAGATCCTCGTCGTCGACGACGACCCGGAGGTCCGTGCCGCCGTCGAGGACGCCCTGACCGTCGAGGGCCATCTGGTGCGCGGCGCGGCCGACGGCCACCGCGCGCTCACGGCGGTGGCCCGCTGGGAGCCGGATCTCGTGGTCCTGGATGTCCTGATGCCGGTCATGGACGGTCTCGCGGTCTGCCGTCAGCTGCGCGCGGCGGGCGACCGGACTCCCGTGCTCGTCCTGACCGCCCTGGACTCGGTGAGCGAGCGCGTGGACGGCCTGGACGCGGGCGCCGACGACTATCTGGTCAAGCCCTTCGCCCTGGACGAGCTGGTGGCCCGCGTGCGGGCGCTGCTGCGGCGCGCGACCCCGGAGCGGCCCGCGAGCGACGGCGACGACCTCTCGTACGGTGATCTCGTCCTGGACCCCGCGACCCGCACCGGGCGCCGCGGCGGGCGCCGGATCGAGTTCAGCCGCACGGAGGCCGTCCTCCTCGAACTGCTGCTGCGCAACGCCGGGCAGGTCCTGCCGCGCGAGCTGATCCAGCGGGCGGTGTGGGGCCGCGACTTCGGGCCCGACTCCAACTCCCTCGCCGTGTACGTCGGTTATCTGCGCCGCAAGCTGGAGTCGGGCGGCGAGCCACGCCTGGTCCACACCGTGCACGGCGTCGGCTACCGGCTGGGCTCGCCGTGAGCGCGCGGCGCGGGCTGGGCGCGCGCTGGCGGCGCCGCAGGCCGCTGCGGACCCGCCTCGCGCTGGCCGCGGCGGCGGCCGTGGCGCTGGTGGCGGTCGGGGTGTGCGCCGCCGCGTTCCTCGTGATCCGCTACAAGCTGTACCAGCAGCTCGACCAGAACCTCGCCCAGTCGGCGACGCTCATCGCCCAGCAGCACCGCGACGAGGGCCTTGGCGTGATGACGGGCGAGTGCCGGTTCCTCGGCGCGCCCGCCTGCTCGCAGCTCGTCCCGGCGGACACCGCCGAGGACCCCGCGGAGCCGTATCTGCTGCCGGTGACACGGGCGACGCGCGAGGTCGCCTCGGGCCGGCGGGCGCCGTACTACGCGAACTTCACGCTGCCCGGCGGGAAACCGGGCCGGATGTACACCACCACCTTCGACAGGAGCGAGGCCGTGCAGGTGGCCCTGCGCGCCGACATCGCCGAGCGCGGTGTGCGCCAGGCCGCGTCGCTGCTCCTCGCGGTGGGCGGCGCGGGCGTCCTGCTCTCCGCGGTCGGCGGCTACTGGGTCTCACGCACCGGCCTCGCCCCGATCACCCGGCTCACCGCCACGGCCGAACACATCGCCGCCACGCGCGACGCCCGGCACCGCATCGAGCTGCCGCCGGTCCCGCCGGGCCGCGAGGGCCATCAGGACGAGGTCACGCGGCTCGCCGCTACGTTCAACACGATGCTCGCCGAGCTGGAGGAGTCCGTCGCCGCCCGCCGACGCCTGGTCGCCGACGCCTCCCACGAACTGCGCACCCCGCTGACGGCGCTGCGTACGAACGCGGAACTCCTCGCCAAGGCGGACCGCCTGACGCCGGCCCAGCGCGAGCGCGCCTCGGGGGCGCTGGGCCGCCAGCTGCGCGAGGTCACCGGCCTGGTCAACGACTTGATCGAGCTGGCCAGGGACGAGGAGCCGCGGCCCCTGCTTGAGGAGGTGCGGCTCGCTCCGCTGGCCGCGCACGCGGTGGAGGCGGCGCGCGGCCACTGGCCGACGGTCCCCTTCACACTCCAGGTCGCGCCTCAGGCGGCGGACCTCAGCATCCCCGGCGTACCGGCGCGGCTGTCCCGGCTGCTCACCAACCTCCTCGACAACGCGGCGAAGTTCAGCCCGCCGGGCACGCCCGTCGAGCTGGCCCTGACGGCGACCGAGCTGACCGTGCGCGATCACGGGCCGGGCATCGCGGAGGAGGACCTGCCGCACGTCTTCGACCGCTTCTACCGCGCCGAGAAGGCCCGCGCCCTGCCGGGCTCGGGCCTCGGCCTCGCGATGGCCCGCCAGATCGCGCACGCCCACGGGGCGGAGCTGACGGCGGAACGGGCACCGGGCACAGGCGCCCTGTTCCGTCTCGTCCTGCCTACTTCTTAGCCCAGGCGCAGCTGCCGAGGGTGGCCCGCTCCTTCGCGACGAGGCGGTCCGCTTCCCGCGCCGCGAGCACTCGTGTGTGCTCGCCCTTGCACACGACCGTCCGCTCGCCGTGCCCCGCGAGGTCCACCAGGATCTGGTCCCAGTGGCGGTACTGCACGTCATGGCCGGAGTCGGCGTAGCTCCGCACCTTGGGGGTGCCGGGCAGCTCCTGCCGCCAGGTCTTCAGCGTCTCCGGGGGCACGGTGGTGTCCTTCTCGCCGCCGTAGAGGTAGACGGGCGCGTCCAGCTTCGACAGGTCGGGGCCGGGGCGCTCGCAGTACAGCCGCTGCTCGTGCACCTGGGGCGCCGGGTCGGACTGCTGGCCGCGCTGGTTGTAGGTGCGCGCGCCTTCCTCGTACGCCGTGTCGGCGAAGCCCGGTATCGACTTCACGGGGCTGTCGTCGGGGAACGCCCACCACTTGCGGGGGTCCTTGATCTGGTTCTTCACGGCGGTGGCGAGCGCGTCGTCGGACAGTCCGCAGAACGCGGGCCTGGTGCCGTAGGGCGGGAGCGCGGCGGCGAGGTGCAGCGCGGAGACGCGGCCCGGGGCCCTGGCGACGAGTTCGGCGGCGTAGGGGCCGCCGCCCGAGATCGCGACGACGGAGAAGTCCCGCACCTTCAGGCGGTCCATGACGGCCAGGGCGTCCTCGGCGAAGTCCTCCTTGCCGAGCCCCTTGTCGAACTCGGTGTCGCCGAAGCCGTTGCGCTCGACGGAGACGAGGCGCAGGCCCAGGTCCTCGCGCGTCGTGCGGAAGAAGTCCGTCATGTGCGCGGCCCGTGCGCTCGTACCGGTGCCGCCGATGTACAGGACGGGGCGGCCGTCGCGCGGCCCCTGGTCGATGTAGTGGGCGGTGCGGCCGCTGTCCAGCTTCGCGGCGCGCACCTCGGGCCCGAGCGAGTCGAAGTCGTCCTGCACCTTGGGCTCGGGCGGCGGGCTCGCACTCACCTCACCGGAACCACCGACCAGCAGTGCACCGAGGACGGTGAGGGTGGCGGCTCCTATGGCGATGGCGGCGGTACGGGCGTGGCCGTTCGAGGTCACGGATGACTCCAGGGGCGGGGGCGGGGAACGGGGCGCGCCTACCCAGCCCGGGGAACTTAAACCTGCTTGTTTCCGTGCGGACCGCGGGGGCTGGGCGTGCGCGGTTCCCCGCGCTCTTTCGTGGCCGGCCCCCGCGCCCCTCGCCCTAGAACCCCGGCGGCTCCACGTAAACGCCCCACTCGTCCCGCAGAACCCCGCAGATCTCCCCGAGGGTCGCCTCCGCCCGAACCGCCTCCAGCATGGGCCCGATCATGTTCGACCCGTCCCGCGCGGCAGCGAGCATCGCGTCGAGCGAGGCACGAACCCGCACGTCGTCGCGCCGCTCCTTGCGCCCCCCTAGCTCGCGGACCTGCTCCCGCTCGACCTCGTGACTGACCCGCAGGATCTCCAGGTCACCGGTGACGGAACCCTTGAGGCAGTTGACGCCGACGACGCGCTTGTCGCCCTTCTCCACGGACCGCTGGTACTGGAAGGCCGACTCGGCGATCTCGCCGGTGAACCAGCCGTCCTCTATGCCCCGCAGGATTCCGGACGTGATCGGCCCCACGGGGTGCTGCCCGTCGGGGCAGGCCCGCCGTCCCCGCTCCCTGATCTGTTCGAAGATCTTCTCGGCGTCGGTCTCGATGCGGTCGGTGAGCTGCTCGATGTACCAGGAGCCGCCCAGCGGGTCCGCCACGTTGGCGACGCCGGTCTCCTCCATGAGGACCTGCTGGGTGCGCAGCGCGATCTCGGCGGCCTGCTCGCTGGGCAGCGCGAGGGTCTCGTCGAGGGCGTTGGTGTGCAGCGAGTTCGTGCCGCCGAGCACCGCCGCGAGGGCCTCGACGGCCGTGCGTACGACGTTGTTGTACGGCTGCTGGGCGGTGAGGGAGACGCCGGCGGTCTGGGTGTGGAAGCGCAGCCACTGGGCCTTGTCGGTCCTGGCGCCGTAGACGTCCTTCAGCCAGCGGGCCCAGATGCGGCGAGCGGCGCGGAACTTGGCGATCTCCTCGAAGAAGTCGACGTGCGCGTCGAAGAAGAAGGAGAGGCCGGGCGCGAAGACGTCGACGTCGAGGCCGCGGCTGAGCCCCAGCTCCACGTACCCGAAGCCGTCCGCGAGGGTGTACGCCAGCTCCTGCGCGGCCGTCGCACCGGCCTCGCGGATGTGGTAGCCGGAGACGGAGAGGGGCTTGTACGCGGGGATGTCGCGCGCGCAGTGCTCCATCAGGTCGCCGATGAGGCGCAGATGCGGCTCGGGCTGGAAGAGCCACTCCTTCTGCGCGATGTACTCCTTGAAGATGTCGGTCTGGAGCGTGCCGTTGAGGACGCCCGGGTCGACGCCCTGGCGCTCGGCTGCGACCAGGTACATGCAGAAGACGGGCACGGCGGGCCCGCTGATCGTCATGGAGGTCGTCACGTCGCCGAGCGGGATGTCCTTGAAGAGGACCTCCATGTCGGCGGCGGAGTCGATGGCGACGCCGCAGTGCCCGACCTCGCCGAGGGAGCGGGGGTCGTCGGAGTCGCGGCCCATGAGGGTCGGCATGTCGAAGGCCACGGAGAGGCCGCCGCCTCCGTTGGCGAGGATCATCTTGTAGCGCTCGTTCGTCTGCTCGGCGTTGCCGAAGCCCGCGAACTGGCGGATGGTCCAGGTCCTGCCCCGGTACCCGGTGGCGTGGAGCCCGCGCGTGAAGGGGTACTCCCCGGGCCAGCCGATCCGCTCGAACCCGTCGTACGTGTCCCCGGGGCGCGGCCCGTAGACCGGGTCGACGGGGTCGCCGGAGAGCGTGGTGAAGTCCGCGTCGCGCTTGCGGGCCTTGTCGTAACGGGCCTGCCAGCGGCGGCGGCCTTCCTCGATCGCGTCAGCGTCCATACCCCCGAATTTACTAGGACGTCCTAGTAAAAGTCGATGCCTGACCGCCACGGGTTGCCCGTGGCGGCGGAGGTCACGCCTTCGCGGTGACCGGCGAACCGTCGGTGATCAGCGGCTCGACCTCGCGGGCGATCCTGCGCTCGACGAAGAACGCGGCGGTCGGAATCGTCCCGGAGACGAGCACCCACAGGAGCTTGCCGAACGGCCACTTGGCCTTGGAGCCGAGGTCGAAGGCGAAGATCAGGTAGATGATGTAGAGGACTCCGTGGACCTGGGAGACCACCAGGGTCAGACCCTCGCCCTTCTCGAAGCCGTACTTGGCCACCATGCAGGCGCACAGGATGAGGAGCATGACGGCGGTGACGTAGGCCATCACGCGATAGCGGGTCAGCACGCTGGATTTCATGGATACGAGCGTAACCGCCCGGCGAGCCTTCTCGTCGGCGGGGCCCGGCCCTCAGCCCCTGTCCTCGAAGTCCTCCGCCGCCACCCGCAGGGGCCTGAGCATCGCGAAGATCTCCCCGCACTCCTCCGCGTCGTACACCCCGAGCCCGAAGTCCATCGCCATCAGCTCGCGCGTGGCGGCCTCGACGACCTCGCGGCCCTTCTCCGTGATGGACGCGAGGGTGCCCCGCCCGTCGTTGGGGTTCGGCCGCTTGTCGACGAGGCCGGACTTCACGAGGCGGTCGACGGTGTTCGTCACGGATGTGGGGTGCACCATGAGCCGCTCGCCGATCTTGGACATCGGCAACTCGCCGGCCTGCGAGAAGGTGAGCAGCACCAGCGCCTCGTAGCGCGCGAAGGTCAGCCCGTACGGCTTGACGACCGCGTCGACCTCGGCGAGCAGGATCTGGTGCGCGCGCATGATCGAGGTGATCGCGCCCATGGCCGGGACCGATCCCCAGCGCTGCTTCCAGAGCTCGTCGGCGCGGGCGATGGGATCGAAGGGAAGGCTGAGCGGCTTCGGCACGCCAAAGACCTTACCCGCCGGTCACATGCTGGTCAGCCCCGTCTCGCAATTCGGGCGTACGTTCCCTGATCACCCCCGGGCGACCCGCCGTACGCCACGCCGCGGTGTCGCGCGAGGGGATGATTCACCCCATATGTAACGATTGCGGAGCTGACTGTCCGTCACCGTAGCCCAAGGGGTCTGGATGCACCGGCTGCTCCGCACATTCACGGCACTCACGGCCCTCACCGCCATCGGGCTGACGGCGGGCTGCTCGTCGGGGTCCGGGTCCGAGGCCGGGCCCGCCAGGTCCAAGGGCGCGGGTGTCGCCTCCGGCCCCTCGACCGCCGCCGCGAAGGCCCCGCCGAGCACGTTCTGGGTCGACCCCGAGAGCCCCGCGGCCCGCCAGGTCGAGGAGTGGGAGCAGCAGGGCCGCGCCCGGGACGCCGAGGCGCTCAGGCGGATCTCCGAGCAGCCCGTGGCCGTCTGGCCCGCCGGGGACGATCCGGCGCCCGACATCAGGGCGGCGGCCGAGGGCGCGGCGAAGGAGGGCCGTACGGCGGTGCTCGTCGCGTACAACATCCCGCACCGCGACTGCGGCCAGCACTCCGCGGGCGGCGCGAACAGCGCCGACTACTACCGGAACTGGGTGGACACCTTCGCCGACGCGATCGGTCCCGCCCCCGCCGTGGTCGTCCTCGAACCCGACGCCATCCCGCACATCGTGGACGGCTGCACCCCGGCCGAGTACCACGCGGACCGCTACCAGCTGCTCTCCGAGGCGATCCAGCGGCTCAAGCGGCAGCCGAAGGTGAAGGTGTACCTCGACGCCGGGAACCCCGGCTGGATCACCGACGCGCGCAAGCTCTCCGAGCCGCTCCTGAAGGCGGGCATCGCGCAGGCCGACGGCTTCTCGCTGAACGTCTCGAACTTCCAGAGCGACCAGGTCACCAAGGCGTACGGCCGCACGCTGTCGGCGGCGGTCGGCGGCAAGCACTTCGTCATGGACACCAGCCGCAACGGCAAGGGGCCGCTGTCGGGCGACCGGCAGGACGCCTGGTGCAACCCGCCGGGCCGCGGCCTCGGCACTCCGCCCACCGACCGTACGGGTGACCCGCTGCTCGACGCCGTCCTGTGGATCAAGCGTCCGGGCGACTCGGACGGCCCGTGCCGGGGCGGCCCGGCGGCGGGCCAGTGGTGGCCGGACTACGCCCTGGGCCTGGCGCGCAACGCCAAGGCGGCGTGAGGCACGAGGTCAGGCGGTCAGGCGGTCAGGCGGTCAGTCAGTCCTCCTGGCCCACGTGGATCCACTTCGCCTCCGATGACGTGCCGTCCGTGTCCGTGACGAACAGCATGTACCAGCCCGGCGGGACCAGCGCCGCGTCGTCCCGGGGGACGTGCACCGTCACCGCCCCCTGGCTCTTGCCGAGCCCCAGCGCGACCGAGCGCTGCTCGACGTCCGTCGTGTGCGTCACCGCGCTCGGCCGCATCAGGCGGGCGGAGGCGATCTTCTCGGGGTGGTCGGTGAGGAACGTCGCGCGGCCGTCCGCGGGCAGCTGCCGCGGGCCGTCGCCGAGCACCGGGCGGTTCTTGCCGCCCCGGTGCAGCGCCGGCGGCGTGAAGACCTCCATGCGCTGCTCGAAGTGGCCGAGCTTGGTGTTCTGCTCGTTGTCGAAGAGGGGGTCCGAGCCGAAGGTGACGACCCGGCCGTCGGGCAGGAGCAGCGCCTCGGAGTGGTAGTTGCGGCCCACCCTGGGCGACGCGGCCTCGCGGAAAGCGTTCGTCCTGGGGTCGTAGAACTGCGCCTTCAGGATGTTGCTGGCGCCGCGGCCCCGGTAGTCGGAGGAGCCGTTGGAGGTGAACACCGAGTCGTCCGGCATGATCACGCTGTTCAGATAGCGGGTGCCCCGCGGGAGCCGCGGTCCGGTCTTGAAGGACGGGTTCTCCTCCTTGAGGTCGATCACGGCCGTGCGGCGCGTCGCCTTGTCGGATTCGCCCACTCCCCCGCCGCCCATGATCATCACTTTCTGGTCCTGCGCGGGCGGCAGCAGCACGGACGCCGACGTCTCGGTCTGGTCGAGGTCGGTCAGCCCGGGGACCTTCTCGAACTTGTTCGTCTCCAGGTCCCACAGGCCCGGCTCACGGCCCTTCTCGGCGGGCCCGTAGCCCGCGTTGGACGCCGGGTAGAAGAGCTTGCCGCCCTTGGTGAGGAAGAGCGCGGGGTAGGTCGGGAAGTACCGCTTGGGGCCGTCCGTCCACTTCTTCGTCCTCGGGTCGTAGATCTCGTTGTCGCCGGGGTCGATCACGCCCACGTCGTCGAGCCCGGAGACCGCGAGCACCTTGCCGTCCTCCAGGCCGACCAGCGTCGGATACCAGCGGGCCTTCTTCATCGGGTCGACCTGGATGTACCGCTCGGCCCTCGGGTCGAACTCGTACGCGGCCTTGATCCCCTGGAAGTCCTGCTTCGCCATGTCGATCTTCTCGGCGATGCCGTACGTGTTGTCGGCCTCCTCGCCGGTCAGACCCTCGATCTCGTACTGCGCCGACCTGTCGTTGACCGACTGCTCGCCCGGTTCGAGCGCCTCGACGAAGACCCGCGCCTCGCTCGCCTTGATCTTCGTCTTCCAGGGCCGCATGGAACCGGACTTGGAGTACGTGATCTCGTAGTCCCGCTTGGCCTTCGGCACCTCGACGTCGAACTTGCTCTCGTACTCGATGCCGGAGGGCGAGCGGAACCGGGTGCCCTTCTTCAGGACCACCGGCCTGTCCGGGTTCTCGTTCTTCACCCGCATGCCGCCGCCGGCCCGCTCCACCTCGCCGTCGAGCAGTTCGTAGCGCGCGGTGCCGCCCGCCACCAGGAGGCGCCCGTCGGGGAGCTGGGCGTGCCCGGAGCAGAAGAAGTCCACGGGGGTGTCGACTTTCTTGAAGCTATTGTCCTTCGGGTCCCACAGGACCGTGTCGAACGACCCGGCGTCGAACTTCTTCTGCTCGTTGCCGGAGCCCGCGACGATCAGCACCTTGCCGGTGTGCAGGAGCGCGGCGTGGATGGCGTTGGTGCGGAACTCCTCGGGGATGTCGACCTGTTTCCAGGAGCCGTACCTCGCCTTGTAGCCGGGCCGGGAGATCTTGTACTCGTAGTACTGCTCCTCGGCGAAGGAGAGCGCGGCGGGAGCGTTCAGTCCGACGAGCAGCGCGCCGGCGCCGACTCCGATGAGTGTCTTCCTCGTACGTCTTGAGGGCCGGTAGGCCATGGGTGCCATGTGTCAGTTCCCTCCTGTCGTCGTGCCCGTGGCGAACGCCGGCTCGCCCTCCGCGTCCGGGGCGGGCTGCCCGGTCGGCTCCTCCCTCCGCTGCCTGACTTCCAGGGCCTCTCCGCGCTCCTTGCGCTCCTTTCGCTCCTTGGTGACGGTGAACGCCCATACCGCGACCGGCGCGAGGGAGATGGCCATCGCGAGGACCGCCCAGGTGCGCATCGCCACGTGTGTGTGGCCGAGCGCGAAGGAGGCGATCAGCGAGCCGGCGAGGAGCGCCGCCCAGAAGAGGTGGATACGGAAGGTCAGCAGCCGGTCGGGGCTCGCGTCGCCGCCCTTCGGCGTGACCACGAAGCGGCTCGGGCGGCGCACGACGGCCGCGCCGAGTGATTTGGCGTAGATGGGCGCGGAGAGCGCCGACATCGCCATGCCGGCGAGGCCTCCCGAGCCTTCGGGCTCGTGCGGGGAGACGTTGTGGCGGCGGTTCCAGAGGTAGAGGCCGATCTGGAGGGCGGCCGCGTCGCTGTAGAGCATCATCCAGACGGAGGCCGCGACCTGGGTCCCGGAAGCGCCGAACCACAGGAAGAGCGTGCAGCTCAATATCCCCAGCAGCCAGTTGACCGCCGTCATCGGGTAGTAGACGAGCATGAGCGTGTACGAGAAGAGACGGCCGGGCGGCATCGAGAGCGGCGCCTTCCAGTACTGCTTGAACAGCGTCTCGTACGTGCCGCGCGACCAGCGCATCTGCTGGGTGAAGAAGTCCGTCCACGAGGCCGGGCCCTCGCCGACGGCCAGCACGTCCGGGGTGTAGACCGAGCGCCAGTGCCGCTGGGTGGCCGGGTTGCGGCGGCGGTGCAGTTCGAAGCCGGTCGCCATGTCCTCGGTGATCGAGTCGTACAGGCCGCCTATCTGGGTGAGCGCGCTGACGCGTACGACGTTGTTGGTGCCGACGAACATGGGCGCCCGGTAGCGGTTGCCCGCGCGCTGGATGAGCGCGTGGAAGAGGAACTGCTGGGACTCGGCGGCCTTGGTGACAGGCGTCTCGTAGTTTCCGTAGACCTGCGGCCCGACGACGAACGCGACGTCCGGATCCCGGAAGTAGCCCATCATCCGCTCCAGGAAGTTGGGGAGCGGCACGTGGTCCGTGTCGACGGAGGCGAAGAAGTCGTACTCCGTGTGGTGCATCGCCAGCCAGGCGTTGTAGTTGCCGTGCTTGGTGCGGGCCTTGTGCGGGCCCTTGGCGCGGTTCCACTCCGGTACGCCGAGCCGGGTGAAGTGCCGGACGCCGAGCTCTTCGCAGAGGGCTTTGGCGTCGGGGCTGTTCCCCTCGTCCAGGAGCCACACGTCGAGGGGGCCGGTGTGGTGTATCCGGACGGCCCCCTCAAGGGTGGCCCGGACCATGGACAGCGGCTCTTTACCCGGGACGTACGTGGTCAGGAACGCGACGCGGGTGCCCTCCTCGGGGACCACCGGTACGGGGTCGCGCGCGACCATCGTGGCGTGCGCGATCGATATGACGTTGATCAGCATGAAGAGCTCGATCAGACCGATCGCCGCGAGCATCGTGATGTCGAGACCGATGAGCCAGCGTTCGCCGCCCTCGCGTTCGGTCCAGTGCGTGGGCCATACGAGGTAGACGAGCAGGAGCCCGGTGAGCAGGGGCGCCAGCGTCATCAGGAGCACGGCCCGTATTCGATGCGGCTCGGAGGCGAGAAGCTTGCGGTACCGGACCCGATAGCAGCCGTCGCCGTCTCCGCCGCCGTCCTCGCCGCCGCGCGGCTCGGTGAGCGGCCCGGCCAGCGTGCTGTGGGTGTCGTAGTCGTAGCCCTCCGGCTGCCGCACAGCGCCCTCCAGTGTTCTGGTGATCGAACGAGCCGATACCCCCACAAAAAGGGAGTTTCGTCAGCGTGTCGAACCGGGTGCGTCCGTGTGAGGGGTTTTTGGGGCGGGGGGTGGGGGTGGGGTTGCGGGGCGGGTAGTGGCGGGGGTAGGGCGGGGGGCCTGTCGGTGGGGGGGTGGGGGGTGGGGGGCGTCGTTGGCTGTGGTGCGCCTGCCGGCGGGGTGGGCGGGGCGTCGTTGGCTGCGGTGCGCCTGCGGGCGGGGTGGCTGGGGGCCTCGTTGGCTGTGGTGCGCCTGCCGACGGGGTGGGCGGGGCGCCTCGTTAGCTGCGGTGCGCCTGCCGACGGGGTGGGCGGGGGCCGCAGTGGTTGCGGTGCGCCTGCCGACGGGGTGGGCGGGGCCGTGGTGGGTGCGCCTGCGGGCGTGGGGCGGGCGGTGTCGTCGGTTTCGCCTGCGGGCGTGGGTGAAGCGGGGGCCGTCGTTGGCTGCGCCGCCTGCGTGGGTGGGGCGGGGCCGCGGCGGTATGTCCGTCCTCGCTATCTTGGCGCGGGCGCCTGTCCGCTTCGGCGCCCTGTGCTGCATCACTGTGCTCCGGGCGGACATACCGCCACGTCCCCTCCGGTCTCGCCGGCGGCTGCGGACCGGTGGGGCGGGCTGCCGCTGCTCCTACGTCGCCATGTCCGTCGCCGGGCAAACGGGTGGGTGGGTGGGAGACATCCGCCGCGAAGCGGCGGGCTTGGGTTCGGGCCTAGGGAGAAGACGGCACCGCCAGTCAAGGACGCGAGGACCGGCGGAGCCGGTGGCGGACGGCGCGTTGGGCGAGGGGGCCGAGATCCTCGACGGCGGTCACCAGGAGGGACAACTGCTCCAGAGCAGTGAGGGCCCGCTCCGTACCCACGGGGTCGACCCCTTCGTACAGCTCCATCCCGACGAAGGACGCCGCCACCGCCCGCGCAAGCCCCACCGCATCGGTGAACTCCCCGAGCGGCGAGTCGGAAAGAACCCGGACCAGGACCTTCTCGATCTCCTCGACCCAGAGCGCGAGCCCCGCCGCCGTGGCCACCGCCAGCCGAGGCTGCGTCTGCGCCCCCGCGAGCAACTGCCCAAGGACCGCGACATGCCCGGCGGCACGCTCCTCCTCGTGCACCTCCCGCCCGAAGGCGAGCAGTTCGGAGAGGGAGCCGATCTCGGAGAGGCGGTCCCGATACAGGGCCACCCGCTGCTCCGTCCCGTACCGGCACGCCGCCGCGAGCAGGTCGTCGACAGAGCCGAAGTGGTAGAAGACGAGCGCCTGGTTGACCCCGGCGGCCGCCGCGATGGTCCGCGCCGACGTCTTGGCGATGCCCTGCTCCGTGAGTGTCCGCAGCGCCCCTTCGAGGAGCTTGTCGCGGGTCTCCTGCCCCTTGGCGGGGTCCTTGGCCGCGCTCACGCCCGCGCCTCCTCGCGGACGGGCCGCAGCCCGGCCCGCACCCCGCACGCACGGACGTCCGTGTACGTCGCCGTGAAGGACCCCTCGTACCCGAAGAGCGGCCCGAAGCGCCGATTGACCACGCGGACCTGGATACGGAAGCGCCCGGCGGCCTCGTCGTAGGACTCCCGCACCTCGGCGTCACCCCCGATCAGCGACGGAACGCGGCAGTCCACCGGCCCCTCGCGGAACCGGTGCTCTCCGGAGCGGATCACGAGCGAGCCGTCGGGCTCGGCCCGGAAGTGCAGGTCGCTGGCGAGGTGCTGATGCGTGCCGAGGTAGTCGAGCACGCGGTCGCCCTTGGGGCTCAGGACCATCTGGGCGTCGAAGCGGCGGGACCCGCCGGGCAGGTCGAAGGTGCGCACGAAGCTCACCGTCTCACGGCCGTACGTGTCGACGTACGGCACGTTCTCGATCTTGAAGGGGACGTCGCGGCCCTGGCGCGGGACGAGGATGTTGCGGGTGCCGCCGACGGCGAGGAACGGCTTCACGAAGCCCCGGCCGTGCCAGATCCGGTCCATGACGCCCCGCCCGGTACAGGCCTCGCCGCTCTCCAGGCCGACGGAGAAGCGGCGGCGCAGCTGCGGGTGGAGCCGGTGGAAGTCGGCGCCCAGCACGGTTTCGAAGATCGACGTCATGAGCGCGGCTCCTTGGCGACGGCGAGGGTGGACAGGATGCGCGGGGCACGCGCGCGTGCCGGTGGGGTGCGCAGGCAGCGGCGGGCCGCCGGGGTGGTCGGCAGCGGCGGCAGGATCACCGCGAGCGCGGCGGCCGCGAGGGCCGTCATGGGGGCGAGGACGACCGCCGCCGCCACACAGAGAACGCGGAGGACGACGTCGGCGACGGCGTTCAGGAGCGCGCGCTCGGGGGTGATGCCGCGCTCCAGCCAGAGCCTGAGCCGGTCGAAGGACCAGGCCGTCGCCCACCCCATGAGGGGGCGGAAGCACACGCGGTCGGCGAGCGCGCCGAGGCGGCCCCAGCGCGGTCGGTAGTCGTACCCGGTGAGGAAGCGGACACCGTCACCGTCCGGCGCCGGTACGTAGCGCCAGTAGCCGCTGCCTTCTTCGAGGAGGGAGAGCGGGTGCGGTGAGGTGAAGCGCAGGGCGGACGTCCGGGTGCCGTCGGGGCGCCGCTTCTCGCCCGCACTGACTCCGGTGCCGGCGATCGTGAGGAAGGGCAGTACGCGCGTGGCGTACCGGAAGGGCTGCGGCTCGCCCTCCTCGCACGGCAGGTAGGCGATCTCGGTGAAGCGCAGGTCCCAGCGCTGGTGGTGGGCGGGCTCCTGGGTGTGCGACCAGAGGTCGTCGAGTTCGGCGCGTATCCGTGCCTCGATGTACAGGCTCACGGTAAACTCCCACGTCAGCGGCTTTTGAGCGACTGCTCAAAAAGAAGGTATCGGTGTTTGAGCAGTCGCTCAAGTCGGTGGCCACAGAAAAGCCCCCGCCCAGGAGGCGGGGGCTTCTCGAAGTCGCGGCGCGTAAGGCCGGCAGGCACTACGCGGAGAGGCGGCGCTCCACCGTCTCCACCTTGGAGGTGAGACCGTCCGTCACCCCGGGGCGGATGTCCGCCTTCATGACGACGGAGACGCGCGGCGCCCGCGCCTCCACCGCGGCGACGGCCCGCTTGACGACGTCCATCACCTCGTCCCACTCACCCTCGACGGAGGTGAACATGGCGTCGGTCCTGTTCGGCAGCCCCGACTCGCGGACGACACGGACGGCGTCGGCCACGTACTCGCCGACGTCCTCACCGACGCCGAGCGGGGTCACGGAGAAAGCGACGATCATGCGTTCACGATCCCTTCCTTGCGGGCGCGCGACGCGATCACCGCGGACTCGGCCTCCCGCTTGAGCTTGCGCTCGGCGAGCAGGCCGCCGAAGGGCGGGATCGCGAGCAGGAAGTAGACCGCCGCCTTCTGCCACGGCCACTTGGTCCGGTTCCAGGCGTCGAGCAGGAAGACGACGTAGAGGAGGAACAGGATCGCGTGGATCCACCCCATCACCGGGACGGCGTTGAACTCGGTGGTGCGCTTGAGCACCGAGCAGACCAGCAGGATCGGGAACGAGATGGCCTCCGGGATCGAGACCAGTCGGAGTCGGTGCAAGGCAGCGGCAGTCTTGATGTCCACGGGTCACCTTCGGTGAGGGGCGGGGCGGGGCGGGAAAGAGACGCACGCTCGGCGCGCCGATCTTGTGAACGCGCGCACAAGCGACCCCCATTGTGACATCGGGGAGTTCTCGGGGTTCGCTCAGGGGCCTTCACCCTGTTCTGGGCGGGTACGCGGCGGCTACCGTCGATTCGTGGCTACATTCCGGCTCCAAGGGAGCAGAGTGCTCGCCGTCGACATGACCGGCGACGCCGTGAAGGCGAAGAACGGCTCGATGGTCGCCTATGACGGCCAGCTGGCCTTCAAAAAGATGTCCGGCGGCGGCGAGGGCATCCGGGGCATGGTGACCCGCCGCGTCACCGGCGAGCAGATGACGGTGATGGAGGCGAAGGGGCACGGCACCTGCTGGTTCGCCGACCGCGCCACCGAGATCAACCTCGTGGAGCTGCGCGGCGAGAAGCTGTACGTGGAGGCGGGCAATCTGCTCTGCACCGACGCGGGGCTGCGCACCGGCACCAGCTTCACGGGGCTGCGCGGCGCGACGCAGGGGAACGGGCTGTTCACCACGACCGTCGAGGGGACGGGGCAGGCGGCGATCGTCTCCGACGGGCCCGCGGTGGTGCTGCGCGTCTCGCAGCAGTACCCCCTGACGGTCGACCCGGGGGCCTACATAGCCCATCAGGGGAACGTCCGCCAGAGCTTCCAGTCCGGCGTCACCTTCCGCACCTTCATGGGCGAGGGCGGCGGCGAGGCCTTCCAGATCCGCTTCGAGGGCGACGGCCTCGTCTACGTACAGCCCAGTGAGCGCACCACGATCGCGGGGGATGTCTGACATGCCCTTCCGGGAGATCAACTCGAAGATGGTCGAGGCGACGGTGGAGCCGGGCGCCAAGATCTTCAGCCAGCGCGGCGCCATGCTCGCCTACAAGGGAGATGTCTCCTTCACGCCCAACCTCCAGGGCGGCCAGGGCGGCCTGGCCTCCATGATCGGACGCCGGGTCGCGGGCGAGGCCACTCCTCTGATGACCGTGGAGGGCAGCGGCACGGTCCTGTTCGGGCACGGCGGTCACCACATCCAGGTGATCGGCCTCTCCGGAGACACCCTGTACGTGGAGGCGGACCGGCTCCTCGCCTTCGACGGCACCCTCCAGCAGGGCACGATGTTCATGGGCTCCCAGGGCGGCGTCATGGGCATGGTGCGCGGGCAGGTCACCGGCCAGGGCCTGTTCACCACGACCCTGAAGGGACACGGCGCGGTCGCCGTCATGGCGCACGGCGGCGTCATCGAGCTCCCGATCACCCCGCAGCGCCCGGTCCACGTCGACCCGCAGGCGTATGTCGCGCACCACGGCGACGTGCGCAACAGACTCTCCACGGCGCTCGGCTGGCGCGACATGGTGGGCCGCGGCTCCGGAGAGGCGTTCCAGCTGGAGCTGTCGGGAAGCGGCGCGGTGTACGTCCAGGCTTCGGAGGAGAAGCTGTGAACCCCAATGTCTCGACCCCGGCGGGCGCGCCCGCGGTCTTCGACCCCATGACGCTGCCGAGCGACGACAACGTCAACGCGTACACCTTCTGCGTGGAGCTCAAGGGAAGCCAGTGGTTCCTGCAGAAGGGCAAGATGATCGCCTACTACGGGCGGATCGACTTCAACGGCATCGGGCACGGCCGGCTGGACCGTCTGGTCCGGACCAGTTTTCATTCGCCGCTGCACGCAAGTGACTGGGTCGTGGCGGACGGCCAGGGCAAGATGCTCCTCGCCGACCGGGCCTTCGACGTCAATTCGTATGACCTGGATGAGGGCAACCTCACCATTCGCTCGGGCAACCTCCTCGCTTTTCAGCCAACTCTCGCGCTGAAGCAATCGATCGTTCCGGGCTTTCTGACGCTGATCGGAACCGGCAAGTTCGTGGCCGCGTCGAACGGCCCGGTGGTGTTCATGGAGCCGCCGATCCGGGTCGATCCACAGGCGCTCGTGGGCTGGGCGGACTGCCCTTCACCGTGTCATCACTACGACCACGGTTACCTCACCGGCGTGATCGGGGGCGTGCGGGCACTGACCGGCATCGGGGGCACCTCGGGAGAGGAGCACCAGTTCGAGTTCGTGGGCGCCGGCACCGTGCTGCTCCAGTCGACCGAGGCGCTCATACCCGAGCGGGCGGCGGGAGGGGTGCCGGACCAGGCCGGGGTACCGGGCGGGCGGAGCGCTCCCACTCCACCAGGGCACCAGTCCGGCGCACCGCGTCTTCCCGGACAACTGGGGGACCTCCAGCGTCGCTTCGGGCTGTGAGCGGTAGTCTGCGGAGTGTGACGGCGAACGCCTGTGCCCCTCCCCGTGATCAGGGGATGCGAGGCGCGTCACATCCCACCATTCGTTCACCTTTCAACTTCTTAGGTAGAATCGATTCCATGGAGACCGAGACGGCCCCGCAGTGGCTGACCGACGAGGAACAGTGCGCCTGGCGCACCCACGTGGAGGTCAACAGGATGCTGACATATCAGCTCGAAAAGGACCTTCAGCCGTTCAACCTGACCATGAACGACTACGACATTCTCGTGCATCTCTCAGAATCGGAAGACCTGCGGATGCGCATGAGTGATCTCGCCGCCGCGACCCTCCAGTCCAAGAGTCGCCTGTCGCACCAGATCACCCGCATGGAGAACGCGGGCCTGGTACGCCGTGAGAACTGCGAGTCCGACCGGCGCGGCCTCTACACCGTCCTCACCGACGAGGGCATGGAGACCATGCAGAAGGTCGCCCCGCACCACGTCGCCTCCGTGCGGCGGCACTTCGTCGACCTCGTCTCCCCCGAGGCGCTCGGCGAACTGCACAAGGCCCTGACCCCGATCGCGGAACATCTGCGCTCCCAGCGCGGCAAGCCCTGACCCGCTCCGCGTGACCGGCCGTGCCGTCCCTCAATCCGCCGACGACTGAGGGGTGGGCAGCCGGAGCTCGAAGAGCGCACCCCCGGACGGCGCCTCCCTGACCCCGAGCGTGCCGCCGTGCCGCGCCGCCACGTCCCGCGCGATCGCGAGGCCCAGACCGGCCCCGCCCTCGTCGCGGGTCCGCGCGTCGTCCAGGCGTACGAACCGCTCGAAGATCCGCTCCCGTTCGCTCGGGGGCACACCGCTTCCGTCGTCGGCCACTTCAAGGACCGCCCACGCGCCATCGGCCCGGGTGGTGACCGTGACACGGGAGCGGGCGTGCCGCTGCGCGTTGTTCACGAGGTTGCCGAGCACCCGCGCCAACTGGCCGCGGGAGCCCGTGACTTCGACGCTCTTCAGATCCATGTGTACGTCGACACGGTCCCGTGTGCGCTGCGAGAGCTCCTCGCGGACCAGGGCCGCCAGGTCGACGCGGCCCCCGCCGGGCTTCTCGCCCGCGTCGAGGCGGGCGAGCAGGAGCAGGTCGGCGGCGAGTTCCTGGAGCCGCACGGTGTCCTCGACCGCCCCGTCGACGTCCAGCAACTCCGGGTGCGCCGCGCCGACTTCGAGCTGGGTGCGGAGCGAAGCGATGGGGCTGCGCAGCTCGTGCGAGGCGTCCGCCACGAAGCGCCGCTGCCGCTCCACCGAGGTCTGCAGGGCGGTCAGCGTCTCGTTCGTGGTGCGGGCCAGGCGGGCGATCTCGTCGTGCGTGTCCGGCTCGGGCACGCGGCGCGCGAGGTCCTCCGACGCGGTGATCGCGGACATCTCCGCGGTGATGGCGGCCACCGGGCGCAGCGCGCGGCGCGTCACCAGCCAGGTGACGCCCGCGACGACACCGAGCAGCAGGGGGAAGCCGATCAGCATGGACGTCAGCGCCGTCGACACGGCGCTGCGTTCGTCGGAGAGCGAGCCGCCGGCGTAGACGGTGAGGTCGCCCTTGGTCTCCGTGCCGACCTCGACGGCGGCGAAGCGGTAGTCGGCGCTCTCGCCGTCGACGGTGGCGGACCCGTCGGTGTACTTGGCGTCGTCGTCGATCTCGCCGGACTCCCCCGGCTCGGCCTTCTCCGTCTCCGCGTCGTTCCCGGACGGCTTCGCGGCGCCGCCGCCGGGCTTGACCACGTCGGTCCCGGTGCCGCTGATCCGCTCCAGATCCTCGCTGGCCGCGACCACCTTCCCGTTCTCGTCGACCACTTGCACCGGTACCTCATCACCGTCCGGCAGGTCGAGATCGCCGTACGACCGGCCCGCCGCGAGCTGCGAGGCGACCTCACGGGCGGCGGAGTCCGCCCGGCCGTCCGCCTGGCCGGTGAGGTTGTCGCGCACCGAGAGCAGCACGGCGGCGCCCGCCGCGACCAGCGCGAGCGCCACGACCAGGCTCGCGCCGAGCGTGGCGCGGGCGCGCACGGAACCGAAGAAGCGCCTCATCGCGGGGCCTCCAGACGGTAACCGGCGCCGCGCACCGTCTTGATGAGGGCCGCACCCAGCTTGCGGCGCAGCGTGCTCACGTACACCTCGACGATGTTCGGGTCCCCCTCGTACGCGAAGTCCCAGACGTGCTCCAGGATGTCGCCCTTGGAGACGACCTCCCCGGCCCGCAGCACGAGCTGCTCCAGGACCGCGAACTCCTTGGCAGTGAGCGTGACTTCGTCCTCACCCCGGAAGACGCGGCGCGCGGCCGTGTCGACCTTCAGGTCGCCCAGGATGTGGACGGGCGAGGGGCCGCCGTTGCCGCGGCGGCGCAGCAGCGCCTTCACGCGGGCCACGAGCACGACGTACGAGAACGGCTTGGTGAGGTAGTCGTCGGCGCCCGTGTCCAGACCCTCCGCCTCGTCGTACTCGCCGTCCTTCGCGGTGAGCATCAGGATCGGCACGTCGTTGCCCGCGGCGCGCAGCGTCGAGCAGATGCGGTATCCGTTCATGCCCGGCAGCATGATGTCCAGGACGACCAGGTCGTACGTGCCCTCGCTCGCCCGGTGCAGTCCGTCGACGCCGTCGTGGACGACATCGACGGCGTAGCCCTCGGCGGTCAGGCCCTTGGCGAGCGACAGGGCCAGCCGCTTCTCGTCCTCCACGATCAACAAACGCATGCGTTCAGGGTCGCAGAGCGAACCTGAAGAGTTCTTCAGGCGGCTTCAGCTTCCGTTCAGCATCGTTCAGCCAGATTGGTCCTCGTCGAAAGCGAACGGCAGCGGCCCCCGGGCCGCCGCCGACCTCGCACCACCGTCTCGGGAGGAACTCCTCATGAAGCGCAACATCGTCATCGCCACCGTCGCCGCCGCGGCCCTGATCACGGGAGGCACCGCCACCGCCCTCGCGACCACCGGCGACGACGACAGCGCCGCCAAGCAGTCGAGCGTCCAGGTGAAGGACGACGACCGCAAGGATGACGACCGCACGGGTGACGACGACGACAGCCGCGACGACGCCACGGACAGCGACGACGCCGCGGAGAACACCGCCGAGGCCAAGGCCGCCAAGGTGACGGCCGCGGACGCCATCAAGGCGGCCCTCGCGAAGACCTCCGGCACCGCTGTCTCCGCCGAGCTCGACGAGGAGGACGGCGGCGTGGTCTGGGATGTCGACATCCTGAAGGGCAGCACCTGGCACAACGTCGAGGTCGACGCGGGCACCGGCAAGGTGCTCGGCACCTGGGTCGACAAGGACGACGAGGGTGACGACGACGCCGACGCCGCCCGGGTGAACTCCGCGCTCAAGGGCGCCGCCACCAGCGCCGAGGACGCCGCGCGCGCCGCCGCCGGCAAGGGCACGGTGACCTCCGTGGACCTGGACGACGACGGCACGGCGGGCGCCTGGGGCGTGGAGACGACGGGCGCCAAGGGCGCGGAGTCCGAGTGGAACGTCGACCTGAAGACCGGCAAGGTGTCCGCGGACCGCCACGACGACGACCGTGACGACCAGGACGCCGACGGCTCGGACGACTGACACGCAGCGTACGTACAACCGCCCCGGGGGCGGCGTCCAGGGACGCCGCCCCCGGGGCATTTCCGCGAAGCGGCGGCCCGGATCACCCCGAAGTAAGCCCCGCGACCAACTCGTCCGCGGCCGCGTAAGGATCAAGCTCCCCCGCGACGATCCGCTCCGCGAGCAAAGACAGCCGCCGATCCCCGTGCAGGGAGCCGATCCGCTCCCGCAGCGCGGTGACCGCGATCGTCTCGACCTCCCGCGAGGCACGGGAGACTCGCCGCTCGGCGAGGACCCCCCGCTCCTCCATCCACGCCCGATGCTTCTCCAGCGCCTCGACGACCTCGTCGATGCCCTCGCCCCGCGCCGCGACCGTCTTCACGATGGGCGGCCGCCAGTCCCCCGGCCCGCGGGACTCCCCGAGGCCGAGCATGTGGTTCAGCTCCCGCGCGGTCGCGTCCGCTCCGTCGCGGTCCGCCTTGTTGACGACGTACACATCGCCGATCTCCAGGATTCCGGCCTTGGCCGCCTGAATGCCGTCGCCCATGCCGGGGGCGAGCAGGACCACCGAGGTGTCCGCCTGCGAGGCGATGTCGACCTCGGACTGCCCGACGCCGACGGTCTCGACGAGCACCACGTCGCAGCCCGCCGCGTCCAGGACGCGGATCGCCTGCGGGGCGGCCCAGGCGAGCCCGCCGAGGTGGCCGCGCGTGGCCATGGAGCGGATGTAGACGCCGGGGTCGGACGCGTGGTCCGACATCCGCACCCGGTCGCCGAGGAGCGCGCCCCCGGAGAAGGGCGACGACGGGTCGACGGCGAGCACGCCGACCCGCTTACCGGCCCGGCGGTAGGCGCTCACCAGCGCGGACGTCGATGTCGACTTGCCGACACCGGGGGAACCCGTGAGCCCCACCACGTACGCGTGTCCCGCCAGCGGAGCAAGCGCCGCCATCACTTCGCGCAGCTGCGGCGACGCCCCCTCGACCAGTGAGATCAGCCGGGCCACGGCCCGCGGCCTGCCCTCGCGGGCCTGCGCCACCAGGGAGGGGACGTCCTGCATGAACAGCTCCGTTCGCTACGTACGACGTACGGGAAACCACGTACGGGACAGGGAAGGCCGCGGGCTCAGCCCTTGGCCACCTTGACGATGAGCGCGTCGCCCTGCCCGCCGCCCCCGCACAGCGCCGCCGCGCCCACGCCGCCGCCGCGGCGCTTCAGCTCCAGGGCGAGGTGCAGCACGACACGCGCGCCGGACATCCCGATCGGGTGACCCAGCGCGATGGCGCCGCCGTTGACGTTCACCTTTTCCGTGGACACTCCGAGGTCCTTCATTGACTGCACCGCGACGGCGGCGAAGGCCTCGTTGATCTCGATGAGGTCCAGGTCCGCGACGTCCAGGCCCTCCTTCTTCAGGGCGTGCCGGATGGCGTTGGACGGCTGGGACTGGAGCGAGTTGTCCGGGCCCGCCACATTGCCGTGGGCGCCGATCTCCGCGAGCCAGTCCAGGCCCAGCTCCTCGGCCTTGGCCTTGGACATGACGACGACCGCCGCCGCGCCGTCGGAGATCTGCGAGGCGGAGCCCGCCGTGATCGTGCCGTCCTTGGCGAAGGCGGGGCGCAGCTTGCCGAGGGACTCGGTGGTGGTCTCGGCGCGGATGCCCTCGTCCTTGGAGAAGAGCACCGGGTCGCCCTTGCGCTGCGGGATCTCGACCGGGGTGATCTCGGCCTCGAACAGGCCGTTCTTCTGCGCGGCGGCGGCCCGCCGGTGCGAGGCGGCGGCGATCTCGTCCTGCTCGGGGCGTGCGATGCCGAGGCGGCTGTTGTGCTTCTCGGTCGACTCGCCCATCGCGACGCCCTCGAAGGAGTCGGTCAGACCGTCGTACGCCATCGAGTCGAGCATCTCGATCGCGCCGTACTTGTAACCCTCGCGGGACTTGGGGAGCAGGTGCGGGGCGTTGCTCATCGACTCCTGGCCGCCGGCGACGACGATGTCGAACTCGCCGGCGCGGATCAGCTGGTCGGCGAGGGCGATCGCGTCGAGGCCCGAAAGGCACACCTTGTTGACGGTGAGCGCGGGGACGTTCATGGGGATGCCGGCCTTGACGGCGGCCTGGCGCGCCGGGATCTGCCCCGCCCCGGCCTGGAGGACCTGGCCCATGATCACGTACTGGACCTGGTCACCGCCGATGCCGGCGCGGTCGAGCGCGGCCTTGATCGCGAAGCCGCCCAGGTCCGCACCCGAGAAGGACTTCAGGGAGCCGAGGAGGCGGCCCATGGGCGTACGGGCGCCCGCGACGATCACTGAGGTGGTACCGGACGTTCGAGACATGTGCCACGGCCCCTTGGGAGGAGAAGTTAACGAGGGTTTATCTGAATGTACTGAGCGGTACCCCATGCGTCATCGGGCGGCGGGTGTGATCGCGCGCACGTTGCGTAATCACCGCATGAAGCGCTGCACTTGAACCATGCTGACGCGAATCGATCACATCGGGATCGCCTGTTTCGACCTCGACAAGACCGTCGAGTTCTACCGGAAGACGTACGGATTCACGGTCTTCCACTCCGAAGTCAACGAAGAGCAGGGCGTGCGCGAGGCCATGCTCAAGATCAATGAGACCAGTGACGGGGGCGCCTCCTACCTCCAGCTCCTGGAGCCCACGCGCGACGACTCCGCGGTCGGCAAATGGCTGGCCAAGAACGGTGAGGGCGTGCACCACATCGCCTTCGGCACGGCGGACGTGGACGGCGACGCAGCGGCCATCAAGGACAAGGGCGTACGCGTTCTGTACGACGAGCCGAGGATCGGTTCCATGGGGTCGCGCATCACGTTCCTCCACCCCAAGGACTGCCACGGCGTTCTCACGGAACTCGTCACTTCGGCGCCCTCCGAGTCACCGGAGCACTGACCTCCGTATATCTGGGCCGGTAGGGTTAGTGACTGGCCGTCCGAAGTCGGGGCGGCAGGCTGCCCGAAAGCTGGGTGGCCACGTACCGGGGTCCGGGTTTCGGGGGACGAGCGTCGGGGCAGCAACGCATGCTCCGCCGTTGATCTGACACCATTCCCCCGGGGGCCCCGTTCGGCGGATGAACGGGGCTCGTTGGAGAGACTTGCGACCAGGGGACGGATGGGACCGCGCAGTGCGGGGCTACGAACGCCAAGAGAACTCGCGGGCTGAGACCGACAGTCTTTCGCGGTTCGAGGCCGAGATGGACCGGCTGAAGACCGAGCGGGAGAAAGCCGTCCAGCACGCCGAGGACCTCGGCTACCAGGTCGAGGTGTTGCGCGCCAAGTTGCACGAGGCGCGCCGCAACCTCGCGAACCGTCCTGCCTACGACAGCGCGGACATCGGTTACCAGGCCGAGCAGCTGCTCCGTAACGCGCAGATCCAGGCCGAGCAGCTGCGCGCCGACGCCGAGCGCGAGCTGCGCGACGCCCGCGCGCAGACGCAGCGCATCCTCCAGGAGCACGCCGAGCAGCAGGCCCGGCTCCAGTCCGAGCTGCACGCCGAGGCCGTCTCGCGCCGACAGCAGCTCGACCAGGAGCTGGCCGAGCGCCGACAGACGGTCGAGTCGCACGTCAACGAGAACGTGGCGTGGGCCGAGCAGCTCCGCGCCCGTACCGAGCAGCAGGCCCGCCGTCTCCTGGACGAGTCGCGCGCCGAGGCCGAGCAGGCCCTGTCCGCCGCCCGCGCCGAGGCCGAGCGCGTCGCCGAGCAGGCCCGCCGGCGCCTGGCGAGCGACGCGGAGGCCGCCCGCGCCGAGGCCGAGGCCATCCTGCGCCGGGCCCGCACGGACGCCGAGCGCCTCCTGAACGCCGCCTCCACGCAGGCGCAGGAGGCCACCGACCACGCCGAGCAGCTGCGCTCCACCACGGCGACCGAGTCCGAGCAGGCCCGTCGGCAGGCCGCCGAGGCGAGCCGGGCCGCCGAGCAGCGCATGACCGAGGCGGACACGGCGCTGCGCGAGGCGCGGGCCGAGGCCGAGAAGGTGCTCGCCGAGGCCAAGGACACCGCGGGCAAGCAGCTCGCGGCCGCCGAGGCCGCGGGCGAGCAGCGCACGCGCACCGCCAAGGAGCAGGTCGCACGGCTCGTCAGCGAGGCCACCAAGGAGGCCGAGTCCGCCAAGTCCGAGGCGGAGCAGCTGATCGCCGACGCCCGCGCGGAGGCCGAGAAGCTCATCGCGGAAGCCGCCGAGAAGGCGCGCACGATCACCGCCGAGGAGACCGCGGGCCAGCTCGCGAAGGCCGCGCGGACGGCCGAGGAGGTCCTCGACAAGGCCTCGAAGAACGCCAAGGAGACCACGAAGGCCGCCACCGAGGAGGCCGAGCGGATCCGCTCCGAGGCGGAGACCGAGGCGGACCGGCTGCGCGCTCAGGCGCACGACATCGCCGAGGAGCTCAAGGGCGCGGCGAAGGACGACACCAAGGAGTACCGCGCCAAGACCGTCGAGCTGCAGGAGGAGGCGCGCAGGCTGCGCGGCGAGGCCGAGCAGCTGCGGGCCGACGCGGTCTCCGAGGGCGAGCGCATCCGGGGCGAGGCGCGGCGCGAGGCCGTCAAGGAGATCGAGGAGGCGGCCAAGTCCGCCGAGGAGCTGCTTGCCAAGGCGAAGGCCGACGCCGAGGAGCTGCGTACGGCCGCGACCGCCGAGAGCGAGCGGGTCCGCGCCGAGGCGGTCGAGCGCGCCACGACTCTGCGCACGCAGGCCGAGGAGACGCTGGAGCGCACCCGCGCGGAGGCCGAGCGGCACCGCGAGGAGACCGCCGAGCAGGCCGAGGCCACCAGGGCCGAGGCCGAGGAGGCCGCCCAGGCGCTGCGCGAGGAGACCGAGCGGGCCATAGCGGCGCGGCAGGCCGACGCCGCCGAGGAGCTGACGCGGCTTCACACGGAGGCCGAGGAGCGCCTGACCGCCGCCGAGGAGGCGCTGACCGACGCCCGCGCCGAGGCCGAGCGCATGCGCAAGGAGGCCACGGACGAGACGGACCGGCTGCGCACCGAGTCGGCCGAGCGGATTCGTACGCTCCAGTCGCAGGCGGAGGCCGAGGCCGAGCGGCTGCGCGATGAGGCCGCCGCCGATGCCTCGCAGGCCCGCGCGGAGGGCGAGTCCCTCGCCGTGCGGCTGCGTTCGGAGGCCGCGGCCGAGGCCGAGCGGCTCAAGACGGAGGCGCAGGAGTCCGCCGACCGGGTGCGCGCGGAGGCCGCCGCCGCCGCCGAGCGCGTCGGCACGGAGGCCGCCGAGGCGCTGGCCGCCGCGCAGGAGGAGGCGGTCCGCCGTCGCCGGGAGGCCGAGGAGACCCTCAACTCCGCGCGCGCCGAGGCCGACCAGGAGCGCGAGCGGGCCCGCGAGCAGAGCGAGGAGCTTCTCGCGTCCGCCCGTAAGCGCGTCGAGGAGGCGCAGGCGGAGGCCATCCGCCTCGTCGAGGAGGCCGACCGCCGCGCGACCGAGCTGGTCTCGGCCGCCGAGCAGCACGCCCAGTCCGTACGCGACTCCGTGGCCGGCCTGCACGAGGCGGCGCAGGAAGAGGTCGCGGGCCTGCGCTCGGCCGCCGAGCACGCCGCGGAGCGCACGAGGACGGAGGCGCAGGAGGAGGCCGACCGCGTCCGCGCCGACGCCCACGCCGAGCGGGAGCGCGCCGCGGAGGACGCCAACCGCACCCGGCGCGAGGCGGCGGAGGCGTCGGAGGCGGCCGAGGCCCTTGCGGAGCGCACGGTTTCGGACGCGATCGCTGAGGCCGAGCGGATGCGCTCGGACGCCTCTGAGCACGCCCAGCGGGTGCGCACGGAGGCCTCCGACACCATCGCGCAGGCCGAGCAGGACGCCGCCCGCACCCGGGCCGACGCCCGCGAGGACGCCAACCGCATCCGCAGCGACGCGGCGGGCCAGGCCGACACGCTGATCGGCGAGGCCCGCAGCGAGGCCGAGCGGCTGCAGAACGAGACGATCGCGGAGGCGGAGCGCCTCAAGGCGGAGTCCACGGCGGAGGCGGAGCAGCTCAGGGCCGACTCCACCGCGGAGGCCGAGCGCCTGCGCGCCGAGTCGACCGCCGAGGCCGAGCGCCTCAAGGCGGACACGGCGCGGGAGGCCGAGCGGCTGCGCGCCGAATCCACCGCCGAGGCGGAGCAGCTCAGGGCCGACTCCACCGCGGAGGCCGAGCGCCTGCGCGCCGAGTCGACCGCCGAGGCCGAGCGCCTCAAGGCAGACACGGCGCGGGAGGCCGAGCGGGTCCGCGCGGAGTCCGTGGCCAAGGCCGAGAAGCTCATCTCGGACGCTTCCGGCGACGCGGAGCGGCTGCGTGCCGATGCCGCGGAGGCGGTCAACTCCGCCCAGCAGCACGCCGAGCGGATCCGCAGCGAGTCCGAGCGGGTCAAGGCGGACGCGGCGCGGGAGGCCGAGCGGCTCACCGCCGAGGCGCGCGAGGAGGCCGAGCGCACCCTGGACGAGGCCCGCCAGGCCGCCAACAAGCGCCGTCAGGAAGCCGCCGAGCAGGTCGACACGCTCATCACGGAAGCGGCGGCCGAGGCCGAGAAGCTGACGTCGGACGCCCACCGGAAGGCCCTGAAGGCGACGGCGGACGCCGAGGCGCAGGCCGACACGATGGTCGGCGCGGCCCGCAAGGAGGCCGAGCGCCTGGTCGCCGAGGCGACGGTCGAGGGCAACACCCGGGTGGAGAAGGCACGTGCGGACGCGGACGAGCTGCTGGTCGGCGCCCGGCGTGACGCGACCGCCATAAGGGAGCGCTCCGAGGAGCAGCGGGACCGTATGACGGCCGAGATCGAGGAACTGCACGCCCGTGCGCGCCACGAGTCGGCCGAGGCGATGAAGTCGGCGGGCGAGCGCTGCGACGCGCTGGTGAAGGCGGCGGAGGAGCAGCTCGCGCAGGCGCAGGCGAAGGCGAAGGAGCTGCTCTCGGACGCCAACTCCGAGGCGGGCAAGGTCCGTATCGCCGCCGTGAAGAAGGCGGAGGCGCTGCTGAAGGAGGCCGAGACGAAGAAGGCCTCGCTGGTCGCCGAGGCCGAGCGGATCAAGGCCGATGCCGAGGCCGAGGCGGAGCGCACGGTCGAGGAGGGCAAGCGCGAGCTGGAGGTCCTGGTGCGGCGCCGCAAGGACATCAACACGGAGATCTCCCGGGTCCAGGACGTGCTGGAGGCGCTGGAGTCCTTCGAGGCTCCGACGGGCGGTGCGAAGACGCCGAACAGCGGTTCCGGCGCGGCGGGTGTCAAGGCGGGGGCCTCGGCCGGATCTACACGTTCGGGTGGCAAGACGTCAGAGAGCTAGCCAAAAAGGGCCTACCGTGATCCGAGAGGACCTTTGGCCCTGTCACTGGCAAGTCCTCTGACGTCTTGCCACTCAAAAGGGGTGTCATTCTCCAGATCAAACGGCCATCTGCTCGATGACACGCCGCCCGGACCCCTAGGATTCCCTCTATCACCTCACCGGTCTCATTCGACAGGAACCCCATGAGCGACACTTCCCCCTACGGCTTCGAGCTTGTGCGGCGTGGGTACGACCGCGCTCAGGTGGACGAACGTATCTCCAAGCTCGTCTCCGACCGTGACAACGCTCTTGCCCGTATCACTGCTCTGGAAAAGCGCATCGAGGAGCTGCACCTCGAGACGCAGAACGCCCAGGCCCAGGTCGCCGACGCCGAGCCGTCGTACGCCGGGCTCGGGGCGCGCGTCGAGAAGATCCTCCGCCTCGCCGAGGAGGAGGCGAAGGACCTGCGCGAGGAGGCCCGTCGCGCGGCCGAACAGCACCGCGAGCTGGCCGAGTCGGCCGCCCAGCAGGTACGCAACGACGCCGAGTCGTTCGCCTCCGAGCGCAAGGCCAAGGCCGAGGACGAGGGCGTCCGGATCGTCGAGAAGGCCAAGGGCGAGGCGAGCGCGCTGCGGGCCGAGGCCCAGAAGGACGCGCAGTCCAAGCGTGAGGAGGCGGACGCCCTCTTCGAGGAGACGCGCGCCAAGGCCGCCCAGGCCGCCGCCGACTTCGAGACGAACCTCGCCAAGCGGCGCGACCAGTCCGAGCGTGACCTGGCATCCCGTCAGGCCAAGGCGGAGAAGCGCCTCGCGGAGATCGAGCACCGGGCGGAGCAGCTGCGTCTGGAGGCGGAGAAGCTGCGGACCGACGCGGAGCGTCGCGCTCGCCAGACGGTGGAGACGGCTCAGCGTCAGGCCGAGGACATCGTCGCCGACGCGAACGCCAAGGCGGACCGTATCCGCTCGGAGTCCGAACGGGAGCTGGCGGCGCTCACGAACCGGCGTGACTCCATCAACGCGCAGCTCACCAATGTGCGTGAGATGTTGGCGACGCTCACCGGCGCGGCGGTCGCTGCCGCCGGGACGCCCGCGGAGGACGAGCCGATCTCTCGTGGGGTGCCTGCCCAGCAGACTCGCTGAGGTTGTGGGTCCAGGCCAAGCCCCCTGCCACCGCTGAGTGGCAGGGGGCTTTGTCGCGTTTTAGCGTTGCCGCATGATCGAGCTCTCGGGGCTGACCAAGCGGTACGGCGAGAAGGTGGCCGTCAACAACCTGACCTTCGCCGTCCACCCCGGCACCGTCACCGGCTTCCTCGGTCCGAACGGCGCGGGGAAGTCCACCACGATGCGCATGATGCTCGGGCTCGACAACCCGTCGGCCGGCGACGTCCGCATCGACGGCAAGCACTACTCCCAGCTGAAGAACCCCCTGAGGTGCATCGGCGCCCTCCTCGACGCCAAGGCCATGCACGGCGGGCGCAGCGCCTTCAACCACCTGCTCTGCCTCGCGCAGAGCAACGGCATCCCGCGCGGCCGCGTCGCCGAGGTCCTCGACACCGTCGGTCTCACCGCCGTCGCCAGGAAGAAGGCCAAGGGCTTCTCGCTCGGCATGGGCCAGCGCCTCGGCATCGCGGGCGCGCTGCTCGGCGACCCCGAGATCCTGATGTTCGACGAGCCGGTCAACGGCCTCGACCCCGAGGGCATCCACTGGATCAGGAACCTCATGAAATCCCTGGCCTCACAAGGGCGTACGGTCTTCGTCTCCTCGCACCTGATGAGCGAGATGGCTCTCACCGCCGACCATCTCGTCGTCATCGGCCAGGGCCGCCTCCTCGCCGACACGTCGATGTCCGACTTCATCCGGCAGAACTCACGGTCGTACGTCCGACTGCGCTCCCCGGAGCGCGAGCGCCTCGTGGACGTCCTGCGGCAGGCGGGCGTCACCGCCGCCGAGGCTCGGGACGGCGCCCTCGAAGTGGACGGCGTCGCATCCGAACAGCTCGGTGAACTCGCCGCGCGCCACCAGCTCGTACTCCATGAGCTGAGCCCCCAGCAGGCCTCCCTGGAAGAGGCGTTCATGCGGCTCACCGCGGAGTCGGTCGAGTACCACGCGCACTCCGACCACGCCGGAAGGGGGCCTGAGGGATGGCCGCGGCACAGGTACTGAGGTCGGAGTGGACCAAGATCCGCTCGGTCTCCTCGACCGTGTGGACGCTCGGCCTCGCCGTCGTCCTCACGATCGCGCTCGGGGCACTGATCAGCATCCTGTCCAAGGACGACTACGACGGCCTGGACGCCAGGGACAAGCTGACCTTCGACCCGACCTACATCAGCTTCTCCGGGATGTCCCTCGGTCAGCTCGCGATGATCGTCTTCGGGGTGCTCGTCGTCTCCAACGAGTACAGCACCGGGATGATCCGCACCTCGCTCGCGGCGGTCCCGCAGCGCGGCACGTTCCTGTTCGGCAAGCTCCTCGTGGCCACGCTGCTCGCCTTCGTCGTGAGCCTGGCGACCAGCTTTCTCGCGTTCTTCGTGGGGCAGGCCGTGCTCGGCCCGTACAGGGCGGAGATCGGTGACCCGGGCGTGCTGCGGGCCGTCATCGGCGGCGCGCTCTACATGACGCTCATCGCGATGTTCTCGATGGGCGTGGCGGCGATGCTGCGCAGCCCGATGCTGTCGCTGGGCATCCTGATGCCGTTCTTCTTCCTCATCTCCAGCATCCTCGGCAACGTATCGGCCACGGAGAAGATCGGCCGCTACCTGCCCGACCAGGCCGGCAGCGAGATCATGCAGGTCAAGACGCCGTTCGACGACGACACCCCGTACGGGCCCTGGGGCGGGCTCGCGATCATGGTGGTGTGGGTGGTCGTGGCGCTGCTCGGTGGGTACGTAACGCTGAAGAAGCGGGACGCGTAGGCGCGCGTGCGGAGACGTGAGTGCGTAGACGCGGGTGCGGAAGGGCGAGCGCGGAGGGACATGTGACAGCGCGGGACCGCGGGCTCGCCGCGCTCGGACCGGACGGCGTGCCCGCGCTGCGGCCCCTCACCTATCCCGGTCTCCCCGTCGCCGCGCCCGCCCTGCTGACCGGGGCCGAGCTGCTGCCGCTCGCGGTACGGCCGGGCGGCGCGCTCGGCGCGTGGTCCGTCGGCGGGGAGCTGCCGCTCGACGAAGCCCTCGCCCGGCTCGGGCAGTCGCCCCTCGGCCGCCGCAGCCCCGTCATCGCCGTCGGCTCGAACGCCTCCGCCGGGCAGATCGCGCACAAGCTGGCCCGGCACGGCGTCCCGGCGGCCGTGCCCATGGTCCCCGTGCGGGTCCGCGGCATCGGCATCGGCTGCTCGGCGCACATCGGCCGCGCAGGATACGTGGCGGCCGCCCCCTACCCGGACCCGGCGGCCGAGGCCACGCTGGTCGTCTCCTGGCTGGACGCGCCACAGCTCGCCGCCATCGACGCCACGGAGCTGCCCAACTACCGGCGGGCCCTGCTGCCGGGCGAGGCGTACGGGATGACCCTGCCGTCCGGTGAGCCGCTCGGCGAGGCGTCCCTGTACGTCAGCGTGCGCGGCGTTCTCGCCGACCCGGCGACCGGACTGCCCCGGCCGGGCCGCGGCGACCAGGCGGCGCTCCTCGGCGCCCTGCTCGACGCCTCTCCGCGGCTGCGCGCGCTGCTCGGGCCCGACCCGGCGGTCTGGGTGCGGCGGGCGGCCGCCGACGCCGCGCTGCGGGCCCTGGGCACGCGCCTGTTCGTGGAGGAGGGCTGGGTGCTGCCCTGGACGGACCTCCCGGCCCCGCCCCCGCCACCGCCCCCGCCGTCCCTGTGAACCCGGCGGCTTTACTCGCTCTTGGCTGGAACCGTCAGCTCCCCGTTATCCTCCTAACCCTTACGGGGGCGTGTGCCCCGACGTCCTGAACCATTCGATGGGTGCGGAGAATGATCGAGGCAGTCGGCCTGACGAAGCGCTATGGCGCCAAGACAGCCGTGTACAACCTTTCCTTCCAGGTGCGGCCCGGTACCGTCACCGGCTTCCTCGGGCCCAACGGCTCCGGCAAGTCGACGACGATGCGCATGATCCTCGGGCTCGACACCCCCACCACGGGGCAGGTGACGATCGGCGGTTACCCGTACCGCAAACTCCCCAACGCCCCGCGTCAGGTCGGCGCCCTGCTCGACGCCAAGGCGGTGCACGGCGGCCGGCACGCCCGCAACCACCTGCTCTGCCTCGCGCAGCTCTCCGGCATCCCGGCCCGCAGGGTCGACGAGGTGCTCGGTGTCGTGGGTCTCCAGGAGGTGGCGAAGAAGCGCTCCAAGGGCTTCTCGCTCGGCATGGGCCAGCGCCTCGGCATCGCGGCGGCGCTCCTCGGCGACCCGCAGGTGCTGCTCTTCGACGAGCCGGTCAACGGCCTCGACCCCGAGGGCATCCTCTGGGTCCGCAACCTGATGAAGTCGCTCGCGGCCGAGGGGCGCACGGTCTTCGTGTCGTCCCACCTGATGAGCGAGATGGCGCTCACCGCCGAGCACCTGATCGTGATCGGCCGCGGCCAGCTGCTCGCCGACATGAGCGTGAGGGACTTCATCTCGGCGAACTCCGCCGACTTCGCGCGCGTACGCACGCCGGAGAGCGAGCCCCAGCAGCGCGAGAAGCTGACGGCCGCGCTGACCGAGGCGGGCGGCCAGGTGATGCCCGAGCAGGACGGCGCGCTGCGCGTGCTCGGGCTGCCGCTGCCCCGCATCAGCGACCTCGCGCACGGCGCGGACGTCCGCCTGTGGGAGCTCTCGCCGCACCAGGCCTCGCTGGAGGAGGCGTACATGCGGATGACGCAGGGCGCCGTCGACTACCGCTCCACGGTCGACCAGCGCGCGGGCCTCCAGGAGCCGGTGCAGCCCGGCGCCATGCCCCCCGGCCTGCCGCCGCAGGGACAACCGCCGGTGCCCGGCCAGGGCCAGCACGGATGGTACGCGCCGCCGCCGCCCCAGCAGGGTGGCCAGCCCTTCGCGATGCCGCAGCAGCCGCAGCAGCCGGCCTCCCCCGCCCCCGCCTCCGCGCCCGAGATGACCAAGCGCGCCAACGACAACGAGGATGCCCCCCGATGACCACGCCTCCGACTCCGCAGCAGCAGCCGCAGGCGCAGCAGGCCCCGCAGCCCCAGCCCCAGCATCAGCACGCGTACGCCCAGGCCGGTGCCCCCGCGCAGGGTGCCCCGATGCCGCAGGGTGCCCCGATGGCTCCCCCGCCCGCCGCCCCGGCGCCGCCCTCCGCCTGGCAGCAGGCGATGAACAACGCGTACACCTCGCCGATCCCAGTCAGGAAGACCCACCTCGGCAACGCCCTCGCCTCCGAGTGGACGAAGATAAAGTCGGTCCGCTCCACGATGTGGACCCTGGGCATCTTCCTCGCCCTGGTCATCGGCATCGGCCTGCTCGCCGCCGCGAACACCACCCCCGAGAACTACTCGGACATGCCGTACACGGTCCCGGCCTTCTTCGGCCTCATGCTGGGCCAGATCTGCCTGATCACGCTCGGTGTCCTGGTGACCTCGTCGGAGTACGGCACGGGCATGATCCGTACGACGTTCACGGCCTCCCCGCAGCGCCACCGCGTGCTGGCCGCGAAGGTCATCGTCTTCTTCGTCACGGCCTTCGTCGTCTCCGCGGGCTCCATCCTGCTGGTGGGCCTCGCGGCCTCGTCCATGAACAGCGGTCCCGAGTCGGGCGACCTCCCCTGGATGGGCACCGTCTTCAAGGGCGGCCTGTACGTCTCACTGCTCGGTGTGCTCGCGCTGGCCGCCGGCTCCATGCTGCGGCACTCCGCGGGCGCCATCACCGCCATGCTCGGCGTCGTCCTCGTACCGGCGATCCTGCCCGCGTTCCTGATGATCTGGGACAGCACGCGGTCGCTCGCCGAGAAGATGTCGGACTACAACGCCATCAACTCGCTCGCGAAGATCTTCGGCGCGGACGGCATCGACGGCTCCGGCGGCACGTCCCAGCTGGTCGTCCTCGTCGTCGTGACGGTGGTCGCGCTCGGCGGCGCCTTCGCCCTCCTGGAGAAGCGCGACGTATAGCCGTATAGCCGTACGAGATCTCCGAGCCGTACCGGAGGCCGACTACTAGTACCTCGGCGCGTTACGGGACCGCTGCACCCTCGTGGTGCGGCGGTCCTTCGCGTTCCAGCAGGCCTTGTGCCAGTGTCTGCGCTCGTCCACCCCGGAGTGCTCCGGCCAGGCCACCAGGTGCGCGAGGGACGAGGGGATCTCCTGGTCGCAGCCGGGACAGCGGTACCGCTTGCCCTCCGCGCTCGCGCCCGCGACATGGCGTACGCTCCACTGCTCGTCCTGCCAGGTCTCGGCGCTCTGGAACCCGCCGTAGCGGCCGGGCGGCACCGCGCCCGCGGACGCCCTCGACTCTGCGGCGCCCTTGGGGCGGTTGCGACGCGGGGACACAGAACACCTCTCGGCTGTACGGCGATCAGGGGGGTGACCAGCCTACGCGCCGTGTCGAGGGGTACCCGCCCCGCGCGGATCCCACAGCTGCCCCCGCGGTGCACGGAAAATCCAACAATCTTCACGCCAAGCCGTGCCTTTGGCACGTGTCACGCGTTGTTGCCCGTGGGGGGAGTGCCTGCGTCGGCGCCAAGGAGGCAGGAGTTCGATGCGTGTAGGTAGTTTTGTTCCGGCCGGTCAATTCCCCGGACAGGGGCAGGGGGAGGCTCTGCACCGAGCGGTGCGGTCCGCCGAGGTGGCCGAGGAGGCGGGGCTCGACTCGGTCTGGCTCGCCGAACACCACTTCGTGCCGTACGGCACATGTCCCTCGGCGGTGACCCTGGCGGCGCTGCTCCTCGGACGGACCCGGCGGATCCGGATCGGCACGGCCGTGAGCGTCCTGCCGACCGTGCACCCCGTCGCGCTCGGCGAGCAGGCGGCCCTGCTCCACATCACGTCCGGCGGCCGTTTCTCGCTGGGCGTCGGCCGGGGCGGCCCCTGGGTGGACCTGGAGGTCTTCGGCGTGGGCCTGGAAGCCTACGAGAAGGGGTTCCCCGACTCCCTCGACCTGCTGCTCAGGTGGCTGCGCGAGCCCCGGGTCGATAGTTCGGGCGAGCGGTTCGCGTTCCGCGAGGTCGCCGTCGTACCACGTCCCCAGGAGGCGCTGGGCGGCCAGGACGACAGCGGCCCCGAAGTGGTCCTCGCCTGCACCTCGCCGTCCAGCGTGCGGCTCGCCGCACAGCGCGGACTGCCCATGCTGCTCGGTATGCACGCGGGCGACGACGAGAAGGCCGAAATGGTGGCCTTGTGGAATCGGCACGCCCGTGCCGCCGGGCATACGCCGGAGGAAATCGCCACGGCTTCGCACGTCTCCGCCGGCGTCGTGCAGATCGCGGACCGGCGTCTTGAGGCGGCCGAGGTGTTACAGAAAGCGATGCCGGGCTGGCTCAAGCAGGGTCTGGACGCCCATGTGACGGTCGACGGCCGCAGCCGCGCCATGCGGGACCCGCTGGCGTACACCGAACTGCTCTGCGGCCTGCACCCCGTGGGCACACCGCAGGTGTGCGCGGACCGCCTCGCCGCCACGTCGGAGCGCACGGGCATCACGCGCTTCGCGCTGCTCGTCGAGGGCTCCGGCGACCTCGCGGCCACGGAGGAGAACGTGCGGAGGCTGGGGGCAGAGGTGCTGCCCCAGCTGCGCTGAGGGCCGGTGCGGCCCCAGCCGGGCTGAGACGGAAGCTGCCGCTCCGGACTGACACACCTCCCGCGTACGGAGCGGCAGCAGCAAGCGTCAGCAGTCCCGCAGTTCGGGAGACTGGTTGAGCAGCTGGCCCCGGATCGAGGTGAAGCGGGCGAGCCTGTCGTCCACCGAAGAGTCCAGCGGGAACACCGCCACGCGGTGGCAGTTCTGGAATGCCAGACGCACCCCGAAGTGCCGCTGCAGAGCGCCGCGAATCGCGTCACTCGCGAGCGCGCGCAGCAGCTGTCCACGTGCCTGCTCGTCCGGCGGCGGCGTCTGGTTGTCGGCGAACTCTCCGCCGTCGACCTTCAGCTGGGCCACCAAGGAGCTGATCATCTCCCATGCGTAAGGCAGGGAGGTCCGGACGCAGTCGACGAATGCTGCTTCGTCCACCTCGCCTCGCTCGGCCTGTTCCAACAGTGCCGGTGAGACGTCGAGCGACATGGGTTCTCCTCTCGCACCCCCGCGAAGCGAGGGCTTACGGACAGGGATGGAGTCCGCATACGCAGCGTGCACGGATGACGACCTCCCGCTTCTACGGTAGGCAACAGCGCGTGACCGCACCAGGAGATTGGGCGCATAACCGGCCAGGATCGAACGGGTCCATCGGCGGACAAGTCGTGCGGCCCCCGCGGTGCCCGGGTCCCCGGGTGGGCGAATCGCGTGCACCACCCCGAGTCGAGTAGCGTTGCGCCCCATGCGTCTCGTCATTGCCCGATGCTCCGTGGACTACGCGGGCCGGCTCACCGCCCATCTCCCGTCGGCGCCCCGTCTGATCCTCGTGAAGGCGGACGGCAGCGTCTCGATCCACGCGGACGACAGGGCCTACAAGCCCCTCAACTGGATGTCCCCGCCCTGCACCTTGAAGGAGGGATCAGGGGACGACGCCGGTGTGTGGACCGTCGTGAACAAGGCGGGCGAGAAGCTCATCATCACGATGGAGGAAGTCCTGCACGACTCCTCGCACGAGCTGGGCGTGGACCCGGGGCTCATCAAGGACGGTGTGGAAGCGCACCTCCAGGAGCTGCTCGCCGACCGGATCGAGACACTGGGTGAGGGTTACTCGCTCATCCGCCGCGAGTACATGACGGCGATCGGCCCGGTCGACATCCTCTGCCGGGACGCCGACGGGCAGACGGTCGCCGTGGAGATCAAGCGGCGCGGCGAGATCGACGGCGTGGAGCAACTGACCCGCTATCTGGACCTGTTGAACCGCGACCCGCATCTGGCGCCCGTCAGGGGCGTCTTCGCCGCCCAGGAGATCAAGCCGCAGGCCCGCGTCCTGGCCACGGACCGCGGCATCGGCTGCACCGTCCTGGACTACAACGCGCTGCGCGGCATCGAGGACGACAAGCTGCGGCTGTTCTGAGAGACATCACACGTACGTCGTGAGGGGCCGGGTCCGTCAGGACCCGGCCCTTTATGACGTGCTCGCCGAGTCCGAGGTGTCGGCGGAGGTGACGGCCGAGGACGGCGCGGCGTCGCTCGTGGGCGGGGAGGGCGGCGGGTCGTCGGTCGTCGGCGGGTCCGTCGGCTCGTCCGTGGTGGGCGGGTCGGTGGGCTTGTCCGTCGGTTTGTCGGTGGGCTTGTCCGTGGGTTTGTCGGTCGGCTTGTCCGTCGGCTTGCCGGTGGGCTTGTCCGTCGGTTTGTCCGTGGGCTTGTCGGTCGGCTTGGCCGACGGCTCGCCGCTGTCGCTCGGCTTGCTTGAGGGCTCGCCGGTGGCGGAGGGCTTCGGGTCGTCGGAGGTGCCGATGACGCCGTCCTTGCCGGGGCCGTCGGGGCGGTTCGTGGAGTCCGTCCGCGGCTCGTCGGCGCTCAGGCCGCCGCCGTCGCCGTCCTTCTCGGCCGACTGCTCCGTCTTGACCCGGTCGCCCTCGGGGCGGTCGCCGTCGGACGTGGCGCCGAGCGTGACGACGGTGCCGAGGACGGCGGCGAGCAGGGCTCCCGCGCCCGCGGCGACGAGGTTGCGCCGGGTGCCGCTGAGGATGGAGCGGCGGCTCGGCGCGCCTCCCGCGCCGACGGCGGGCGTGACCCTGCTGGTGACCAGGGTGTCCGGCTCGGCGGGCGGTCCGGGCAGCGCGAAGGCAGCCGGGACACCGCCGGGGGGCGACGCCGACTCCTCGTACCGCGCGTCGGGGACCTCTTCGCCCGCGGCCGTACGCCCGCCGGGCAGCGCGCCGCCCGAGCGGTCGGCGACCAGGGCGAGGGCTCTGCGCCCGGAGATCATGCCGCGCTTGTCGGCGAGGGCGCCGCGCAGCCCTATGGAGGCCTCCAGCTCGGCGCGGGCCCGGTCGAGCTGTCCGCCGCAGAGCGCGAGGACGCCCAACTCGTGGTGGAAGTACGCCTCTTCGCCGACTTCCCCGGCGTTGCGTGCCGCTTCCTGGCCGGAGCGCAGGGCACGTTCCCAGGCGCCCCAGTGGAGCCCGCCGGCGAAGGCGGGCGCGGCGGTGCGGGCCAGCAGCACCGCGGCGCCGCTCTCCGGGCCGACCAGGGCGGCCAGGGCGGCCTGCACGGCGTCCGCCTCGGCGGCGACCCGCTCCGGGGCGACGGAGGGGTGCCCGGCCCACCAGGTGTAGTGCCGGGCGGTGGTCCTGGCGTGCTCGGCGGCCTCGTCGGCGTATCCGGCGCCCTCCAGTTGCGTACGCACTCCGGCGGCGAGGCGGTAGCGGGCGCCGACGGCGGTGACCAGGGCGCAGCCGACCAGCTCGGCGAGGGCCGCGTCGGCGTGGGTGTCACCGACCAGGGCGGGCAGGTGCGCCTGGTGCGGCAGCTCACCGCCGAGCGCGACGGCGAACTTCAGGGTGGCGCGGGCGGAGGGGCTGAGCCGCGAGGCGAGCAGGGCGGCGGGCGCTGCTCCGTCGGCGAGCGAGGGCAGCGGGATCTCGGATTCCGCGTCGGCGCCGGTGTCGAAGGGCGCGTCGACCGGGGTGTCGGCGAAGTAGCCGTGCTCCTCGAAGGCGCGCGGGTCGGCGCGGAGCTGGTCGCGCTGGCGGAGCAGGGCGCCGGCCTGGACGAAGCGCAGCGGCAGGCCCTCGGACTCGAACCACAGGTCGCCCGCCCAGTTGGCCTCCTCGTCGTCGAGGACGCGGCCGACGGCCCGCTCCAGGAGCTCGAGGCCGCCGCCGCGTCCGAGGCCGCCGAGGAACACCTCTTCGAGGTGGGAGTCGGCGGACGGGGCGGTGACGTCGGGCGTCGTGGACAGGAGGAAGGCGCACTCGGGTGTCGCGTCGAGCAGCTCGTCGAGGCCCGCGCCGCCGAACTCCAGGTCGTCGAGGACGACGACGGCGCCGATGTCGTGGACGAGTTCGAGCAGCAGGGCGCGGTCGGGGCGGTGCAGCGGCGCGTTGTAGACGATGGCGAAGAGTTCGTGGAGCAGTTCCACGGGCGTCTTGCGGTAGCCGGAGAGCCGGACGACGCCGTCGGGGGCGAGGTCCGCGCAGTCGTCGGCGACGGCGTTGAGCAGCGCCGTGCGGCCCGATCCCGCGGGTCCGGTGAGCCGCACCGAGCGGCCGCGCGCGAGGAGCCGTACGAGGCGCTCACGCTCCTCCTGGCGCTCCAGGAGCGGCAGCCTGGGCAGTGCGGGGCCCGGCGGCACGGGCGGCAGCGCGGCGCGGCGCAGCTCCATGCGCTCGGCGGCGGTGCGCCTGGTGGGCGTGTCCGGCCGCTCTCCGGGCGGGCAGGGCTCTATCTCGCTGCCGTCGATGGGGTTGACGGTGAGCAGGAAGTCGCCCGTGACGAGCTGGACGGTGCGGGCGAGCGCCGGTGCGGGCTGCCCGAAGTCGGGCGTCAGAGGATCGCGCGGACGCTGCGGTCGCGCCGAGCCGTCGTGGTCGTCGCCACTGTGGTCGTGGCCGTGGTCTTCGGGTCCCCGGTTCATCGGGTCCATGGTCTCAGCCCCCCAGATGCGTCGTGTGCAGAGCCCCCTCCGGCCTTCGTGCACACTGCGCTGTCGCTTCTGGTCCGGTGCCCGCGCGGGTCCGTCTGTCGGTGGGCGACCGAACCCTAGACCTTCGCTCAGTATCTACGAGAGGGCGGGGTATCGCCCCGCCCGAGACGTCACAGTCTCGTGAGGATTGTGCGTGAGGTGCGGGTTCAGGCTCTGGGGAGCGATTCGACGCCGATGCCGCCTTCGATGGCGAGGATGCGGTGCAGTCTCGTCGCGACGAGCAGGCGCTGCATCTGGGGCGGCACATGGCGCAGGACGAGCCTGCGTCCGCACCGTCCGGCGCGGCGGTGCGCGCCCATGATGACGCCGAGTCCCGTGGCGTCCCACGAGTCGAGTTCGGACAGGTCGAGCACCAGGTCGCCGGCTCCGTCGTCGACGGCCGAGTGCAGGACCGTACGGGCGTCCGCCGCGCTACGTACGTCGAGGCGCCCCCCGACGACCAGCTGGGCCTGGTCGCCCCTGATGTGCATATGCGCTCCCCAAGAGTGCTGAGTCTGCTGTGACGTCTGATCCGTAAGCCGTCTGCGTATGTCACTGCAACTGACTGCCGCATGGGACAGGAAGTTGCCGTCTGTAAGCGAACCGATACCGAATTCACTCCGAGGGGTGACCCTGGAGGCGACCAATCGTCAGACGAGGCGTCAGATGGCGTACGTCAGTACCGTTCAGTGCTTGTAGAAGCCCTGCCCGCTCTTGCGGCCGATGTCACCGGCGTCAACCATCCGGCGCATCAGCTCCGGCGGCGCGAACTTCTCGTCCTGGGACTCCGTGTAGATGTTGCTGGTGGCGTGCAGCAGGATGTCGACGCCGGTGAGGTCGGCGGTCGCGAGCGGGCCCATGGCGTGGCCGAAGCCGAGCTTGCAGGCGGTGTCGATGTCCTCGGCGGTGGCGACGCCCGACTCGTAGAGCTTGGCGGCCTCGACGACGAGCGCGGAGATGAGACGGGTGGTCACGAAGCCGGCGACGTCGCGGTTGACGACGACGCAGGTCTTGCCGACGGACTCGGCGAACTCCCTGGCGCGGGCGAGCGTTTCGTCGCTGGTCTTGTAGCCGCGCACCAGCTCGCACAGCTGCATCATCGGCACCGGCGAGAAGAAGTGGGCGCCCACGACGCGCTCCGGACGCTCCGTCACGGCCGCGATCTTGGTGATCGGGATGGCGGAGGTGTTGGAGGCGAGCACCGCGTCGTCGCGCACGAGCTTGTCGAGCGTGCGGAAGATCTCGTGCTTGACCTCCAGCTTCTCGAAGACGGCCTCGACGACGATGTCCGCGTCGGCGACGGCGTCCAGGTCGGTGGTGGTCGTGATGCGTCCGAGCGCGGCCTCGGCGTCGCCGGCCGCGAGCCTGCCCTTGCTCACGAACTTGTCGTACGAGGCCTTGATCCCGTCGGTGCCCCGGGTCAGGGCCTCGTCGGTGACGTCGCGCAGGACGACGTCCCAGCCCGCCTGGGCGGAGACCTGAGCGATACCGGACCCCATGAGTCCGGCTCCGATGACGGCGAGCTTGCGTGCCACTGTTCCGACTCCCCTACCGCTTATCACGCTTGGCTTACACGCTGTTCACGTATGCCTCTGCGGCGGACATTAGCGGTCGTGAGCCCGCCTGTGGCCGCGAAGAGATGCGCGTCACGTCTCAAATGACGGACATCACACCGGTACGCGTCACCGGGCGCCCCGCACCGCGTAGTTGAGGACATTTTCGCTGAGCAGGTCCTCCACCTCGTCGAGCAGCACGAGGGCTTCGCGGGAGACCTCGGCGGGGTCGCGGCACTTGGACATCTCATCGCCGATCCACGTCATGAGCGTGCCGTGGACCCAGGAGAGCTGACCCGCGATCAGCCCGGGCAGCGGGTCGCCGTCGGCGGCGCCGGTCTCCTCGGCGAGGGTCTTCGTGAGTCGGTCCAGGGCCTCCTGCTGGATCGCCCAGAGCCGGGAGCGCAGGGCGTGCGCCTCGGTGATGACCTTCATGAAGTCGGCCCAGCCGGGGAAGAGCCCGATGCCCGGCGAGACGCCCTCCACGTCGGCGCGCAGCTCGCGCAGGACGGCGTCGGCGGCGGACTCCCCCTCGCGGCGACCGCGTACGTAGCGGGAGAGCCGGTCGACGACGTCCTCGCCCCGGTCGAGGAAGAGGTCCTCCTTCGCCGGGAAGTAGTTGTAGACCGTGTTCACGGACACGTCGGCGGCGTCCGCGATCTCCGCGATGGTCACCGTGACGAAGCCGTGCTCCAGGAAGAGCCCCGTCGCGATGTCGGAGATCCGCTGCTTCGTCTGCCGCTTCTTGCGCTCCCTGAGTCCCTCAGCCATGCCCCCATCCTAGGGTCCATGAAAATTTGGAGTGATTGCAAAATTTCATGGACTCTGTTTTTGTGGTCGCCATGGCAATCATCAGCACCGCCGGGCTCGCCCGGACCTTCCAGACCAAGAGCGGGCCCGTGGAGGCCGTGCGCGGCATCGACCTGACCGTCCGGCCGGGCGAGATCCTCGGCTTCCTCGGGCCGAACGGCGCGGGCAAGACCACCACGCTGCGCATGCTCACCACGCTGCTGCCGCCCACCGGCGGCGCCGCCACCGTCGCGGGCTGCGACCTTGCCGAGGACCCCGCCGGCGTACGGCGCAAGATCGGTTACGTCGCCCAGTCCGGCGGCGTCGACCTGAGCATCTCCGTACGCGAGGAGCTGATCACCCAGGGCCGCCTCTACCGCCTGACGAAGGCACAGGCCAAGATCCGGGCCGAGGAGTTGGCGCACGACCTGGGCCTGACCGACCTCATGGAGCGTCCCTGCGCCGCGCTCTCCGGTGGCCAGCGGCGGCGCCTCGACATCGCCCTCGGGCTCACGCACCGGCCCGAGGTGCTCTTCCTCGACGAGCCGACCACCGGGCTCGACCCGGGCAGCCGCGCCGACCTGTGGGCGCTGGTGCGGCGGCTGCGCGACGAGCACGGCACCACGGTCTTCCTCACCACGCACTACCTCGACGAGGCCGACGCGCTCTCCGACCGCCTGGTCGTCGTCGACAAGGGCGTCGTGGTCGCCGAGGGCACGCCGAGCGCGCTCAAGCTCCAGTACGGCGGCTCCATCGACGCCACCCTCCAGGACACCTTCCTCGCCATCACGGGACGCGACATCGCGCCCAAGGACACGGCCCCCGTCGCCGTCTGACACCCCAGGACCCCTTCGATGCCCGCACTGCTCTCCGACACCGCGCTCATCTTCGGGCGGTACGCCCGGCAGACCCTGCGCTCCAAGTTCCAGATCCTCTTCGGCGTCCTGACGCCCCTGCTCTACCTGCTCTTCTTCGGGCCGCTCCTCACCGACCTGCCGCTCGGCTCCCAGGGCGACTCCTGGCAGGTGCTCGTACCGGGGCTGCTGCTCCAACTGGGCCTGTTCGGAGCCACCTTCAGCGGTTTCGCGCTCATCATCGAGAAGCAGTTCGGCGTGGTGGAGCGGATGCGGGTGACGCCCGTCAGCCGCCTCGCCCTGCTGCTCGGCCGGGTCCTGCGCGACGCCGCGCTCTTCGTCTTCCAGGCGGTGCTGCTGGTCCTCGCCGCGCTGGCGATGGGGCTCAGGGCGCCGCTGGGCGGCATCCTCATCGGGTTCGCGTTCGTGGCGCTGCTGACCGCCGGGCTCGCCTCGCTCTCGTACGCGCTGGCCATGAAGGTCGACAAGGCCCACGAGTTCGGGCCCGCGGTGAACGCCATCAGCATGCCCTCGATGCTGCTCTCCGGCCTGATGCTGCCGATGGCGCTCGCGCCGGCCTGGCTGGACGTGCTCTCGCACCTCATGCCGTTCCGCTATCTGGTCGACGCGGTACGGGCCGGATACGTGGGCGACTACGCGACGGCGACCATGCTGTACGGCGTCCTGATGGCGCTCGCCTTCGTACTCCTGTCCGTGACGGTGGGCACACGAGTCTTCAAGAAGGCCGGGGCGTAACTACGCTGGCCGCATGGTCAATCTGACGCGCATCTACACCAGGACCGGCGACCAGGGGACGACGGCCCTCGGGGACATGAGCCGCACGGCGAAGACCGACCCGCGGATCGCCGCGTACGCCGACACCAACGAGGCCAACGCGGCCATCGGCGCGGCCATCGCCCTCGGTGCCCTCGACGAAGGGGTCGTGAAGGTTCTCGTACGGGTCCAGAACGACCTCTTCGACGTGGGCGCCGACCTCTCCACGCCGGTCGTCGAGGACCCGAAGTACCCGCCCCTGCGCGTCGAGCAGTCGTACATCGACAAGCTGGAGGCGGACTGCGACCGGTTCCTGGAGGAGCTGGAGAAGCTGCGCAGCTTCATCCTGCCGGGCGGCACGCCGGGCGCGGCGCTGCTCCACCAGGCCTGCACGGTGGTGCGGCGGGCCGAGCGGTCCACGTGGGCGGCGTTCGAGGCGCACGGCGACACGATGAACCCGCTGACGGCCACCTACCTCAACCGCCTCTCCGACCTCCTGTTCATCCTGGCCCGTACGGCCAACAAGGAGGTCGGGGACGTGCTGTGGGTGCCGGGCGGCGAGCGTTAGCCGTCGGACCCCGGGGCGGGGGCCGGGACCCGCTTCGGGAAGAGCGCGTAGCTGAGCGCGATCAGGCCATGGATGCCCGCCGCCCGCCAGGCGATGTGCATCCACGACTCCAGCGACGAGGTGCGGCCCGGGTCGTCGACGTACCACATGGCGAGCAGCAGCAGCCCGGTCGCCACGGCCGCCGCGACGGCGGTGCCGCACCAGACCTTCGCCTCGTGCAGGGCCCTCGGCATGCCGTGGCGCGGCGGGCGCGGCACCGGCGTGCCGTCGAAGCGGTGCGCCGCGTGGCCGTCGAGCCACTTCACCGTGCGGTGGCCGTGGCCCACGGTGTAGCCGATGTACACCGCGGCGAGACCGTGCTTCCAGCTCGGGTCGGCGCCGTTCTTCAGGTCGACGGCGGTCACCACGAGCAGCAGGACCTCCAGCAGCGGCTCGCACAGCAGGACCGCGATGCCGAGGCGCGGCATCCGCAGCAGATAGCGGGTGGCCAGGCCCGCGGCCAGCAGCACCCAGAAGCCGACCTCGCAGATGATGATCAGGGTGACGATCACGGCTCGCTCCTCTCGTTCACCCCTCAAGGCTCCCGTGGGACCGGGCACGGATCATCGTCGTCAGTGACGAAGCGGGACTGCATCCTTCGATGTAGCGGGCGGTTCCTCCCCCAGGATCAGGCGTGGCACCACCTCGCCGTGTTGGATGGAGGGCATGGCCCCGTCCCTTCCCCGACCGCAGCGCGTCGACGTACGGATCGCCGTGGCCAGCCTGCTCAGCGGGCTCGCGCTGTGGGCGCTCGGGCTGCACATGCAGACGGACCGGCTACTCGGCGCCGACTGGTCGCTGATCCCGCTCTTCGCCCTCGCGGTGCTGGAACTGCTGCGCAGCAGCATGCCCCAGACCGCCCTCGTCCTCGCGACGTGCGCGCTGGTGTCCGACCAGTTCACGACGGGCAACCTCGCCTCGGTGATGATGTTCACGGACATCATGTACGCCGCCGTCGTCTACGGCACCCCGGCCGCCGCCCGCCGCATCCCGCTGACCACGGGCGCCATCACGGTCGCCGTGACGCTCGGCTTCCTCGCTTGGTGGCGCGAGCCCGACGCCGTGCTCGCCGGTGTCCTGACCGGCATCGTCTCGTTCGGGCCCGCCGCCACCGGCGTCCTGGTGCGCAACCACCGCGAGGCGACCGCCGCGGCGAAGCTGCGCGCCGAGCAGACCGCGCTGCTCGCCGAGATGGACCGCGTCCAGGCCGTCACGGCCGAGCGCGCCAGGATGGCCCGCGAGCTGCACGACATGGTCGCCAACCACCTCTCGGCGATCGCCATCCACTCCACGGCCGCGCTCTCCCTGGACGACCCGCAGACCAGCAAGGACGCGCTCGCCGTCATCCGTGAGAACAGCGTCGAGGGGCTCGCCGAGATGCGCCGCCTCATCGGCATCCTGCGCGACGACAGCGGCGACCTGGAACCGGCCGCCGCCCCCACCCTCGACGGCCTCACCGCCCTGATCGACGGCGCCCGCACGAACGGCCTCGACGTCACACTCGACGACGCCCGCGCCCCGCAGGGCCCGAAGCCGCCCGCGCCGGTCGAGCTCGCCGCGTACCGCATCATCCAGGAGTCCCTGACCAACGCCCTCAAGCACGCGTCCCCCGGCCGGGTCACCGTGACCCTCACTCAGGAGCCGCGCGCGCTGAAGGTCCACGTCACCAGCCCGTACGGCGATCCGTCCGGGCCCCGCGCCCCCGGCTCGGGAGCCGGCCTCGTCGGCATGCGCGAGCGCACCGAACTGCTCGGCGGCACCTTCCGCTCGGGCCCCGAGAGCAGCACCGACGGCAAGGTCTGGATCGTCTCCGTGACCCTGCCCGTCGACCCCGCAGACGAAGGAGCCAAGGAATGATCCGGGTGCTAGTCGCCGAAGACCAGTCAGCCGTACGCGCGGGACTCGTCCTGATCCTGCGCAGCGCGTCCGACATCGATGTGGTCGGCGAGGCGGCGGACGGCGAGCAGGCCGTGGCGCTCGCCCGTGAGCTGCGCCCCGATCTGGTCCTGATGGACATCCAGATGCCGCGCCTGGACGGAGTGTCGGCAACGCGCCAGGTCGTCGCCGAGGGACTTGCGGACGTCCTCGTCCTCACCACCTTCGATCTCGACGCGTACGTCTTCGGGGCGCTGCGCGCGGGCGCCTCCGGGTTCCTCCTGAAGAACACCGAGGCGAAGGACCTCCTCGAAGGCGTCCGTACGGTCGCGCGCGGCGAGGGCCTGATCGCCCCGGCCGTCACCCGCCGCCTGATCGCCGAGTTCGCCGCCCCGCCGAAGGCCGTACGCAGGGAGAACGCACCGGACCCGGCCGTCCTGGACAGCCTCACGCGCCGCGAGCGCGAGGTGCTCTCGTGCATCGGCGAGGGCCTGTCGAACGCGGAGATCGCGAGCCGCCTCTCCATGGCGGAGGCCACGGTGAAGACGCATGTGAGTCGGCTGCTCGGAAAACTGGAGCTGCGCAGTCGGGTCCAAGCGGCGGTTCTGGCCCAGGAGTTGGGCGTCTGATATCCGTCTGATCGCTGCCTGATCACTCCGGACCGGCACAATCCGGCCATTGGTTCAGACCTCTTGACCGCTGGTCCAGACCTTTCTATTCTCACCGCACTGCGGTGAGCACTCCCCCACGTGTCCACGTGCTCACGGGCGGCGCAGGGTCCCACCCCCAACCCCCGGATCTCACCCGAGGAGCACCTCGTGCGCTTCACACAGAGCACCACACGCCCGAGAGTCAGAATCAGACACAGAGCCGTGGCCGGACTGACCACGCTGATGCTGCCGCTCGCCACCCTGGTCGCCCTCGGCACTCCCGCCGAGGCGGCCCCCGACGCCGCTCCCGAGGCCACCGCCACCTACGCCAAGACCCAGGACTGGGGCAACGGCTTCGAGGGCAAGTGGACCATCAAGAACACCGGCACCACCACGCTCAGCTCGTGGAACGTCCAGTGGGACTTCCCCGCCGACACCAAGGTGACCTCCGCCTGGGACGCCACCGTCACCAACTCCGGCACCCGCTGGACCGGCAAGAACCTCGGCTGGAACGGGACGCTGGCCCCCGGCGCCTCGGTCTCCTTCGGCTTCAACGGCACGGGCCCCGGCGCCCCCGCCAAGTGCACGCTGAACGGCGGCAGCTGCGATGGCGGCAGCGTCCCCGGCGACAACCCGCCGAGCGCCCCCGGCACCCCGACCGCCTCCGGCATCACCAACACCTCGGTGAAGCTCGACTGGAAGGCCGCCACCGACGACAAGGGCGTCAAGAACTACGACGTCCTGCGCGACGGCGCCAAGGTCGGCACGGTGACCGGCACCTCGTACACCGACAACGGCCTGACCGCGGGCACCGACTACTCGTACACCGTCCAGGCCCGCGACACCGCCGACCAGACGGGCCCCGCGAGCGGCGCCGTCAAGGTCCGCACCACGGGCGGCGGCGACCCGGGCCCCGGCCCCGGTGACAAGATCAAGATGGGCTACTTCGCCGAGTGGGGCGTCTACGGACGCAACTACCACGCGAAGAACATCGCGACCTCCGGCTCCGGCGGCAAGATCACGCACATCAACTACAGCTTCGGGAACGTCCAGAACGGCAAGTGCACCATGGGCGACTCCTACGCGGCGATCGACAAGGCCTACACCGCCGACCAGAGCGTCGACGGCGTCGCCGACACCTGGGCCCAGCCGCTGCGCGGCAACTTCAACCAGCTGCGCAAGCTCAAGGCCAAGTACCCGAACATCAAGATCCTCTGGTCCTTCGGCGGCTGGACCTGGTCCGGCGGCTTCACCGACGCCATGAAGAACCCGGCGGCCTTCGCCAAGTCCTGCCACGACCTGGTCGAGGACCCGCGCTGGGCCGACGTCTTCGACGGCGTCGACCTGGACTGGGAGTACCCCAACGCCTGCGGTCTCTCCTGTGACACCTCGGGGCCGGCCGTCTTCAAGAACATGATGCAGGCGTTCCGCAACGAGTTCGGGTCCAAGAACCTCGTCACCGCGGCCATCACCGCCGACGGCTCCAACGGCGGCAAGATCGACGCCGCCGACTACGGCGGCGCGGCGCAGTACGCCGACTGGTACAACGTGATGACGTACGACTTCTTCGGCGCGTGGGCGGCCAAGGGCCCGACGGCCCCGCACTCCCCGCTCACCTCCTACGCCGGCATCCCGCAGGAAGGCTTCAACTCCGCGGCGGCGATATCCAAGCTCAAGGCCCAGGGCGTGCCCTCCGCCAAGCTCCTGCTCGGCATCGGCTTCTACGGCCGCGGCTGGACCGGCGTCACCCAGAAGGAGCCGGGCGGCACGGCCACCGGCGCGGCGCCCGGGACGTACGAGGCGGGCATCGAGGACTACAAGGTGCTCAAGAACTCCTGCCCCTCGAACGGGACGGTGGCCGGAACGGCGTATGCCCACTGCGGTACGAACTGGTGGTCGTACGACACCCCGGAGACCATCCGCTCGAAGATGGCCTGGGCCAAGCAGCAGGGCCTCGGAGGCGCGTTCTTCTGGGAGTTCAGTGGGGACACGGCCAACGGTGAGTTGGTGAGCGCGATCAACGACGGACTCAAGTAGTCCGTACGGCCCCCAAGAACGAAGCCGGGGAGATGGGATCGCCCCCCATCTCCCCGGCTTCTCAATGTCCTCGTCTGCGGGCCGGTTGTGGCTGGTCGCGCAGTTCCCCGCGCCCCTTACGGGGCGCTCTCCTACGCCACATTCACACGTTGCCCCGGAGGCGCCGCCTCCAGCCACGCCAGGAAGCCCGTCAGCGCGTCCTCGCTCATCGCCAGTTCCAGGCGGACCCCGCGGTGCAGGCAGCCGAGGACGGTGGCGTCGGAGAGCAGGGCCAGCTCCTCCTCGCCGTCCGGCGCCCGGCGGTCGACGACCTCGATGGCCGAGCGCTCAAGGACGCGGCGCGGCCGGGGGGCGTAGGAGAAGACGCGGTACCACTCGACCCGGTCGCCGTTGTAGCGGGCGACCCCGTACCCCCAGCCCTTGCCGGAGGTGTCGCCCTTCTCGGGCGCGTCCCAGCGCAGGGAGCAGTCGAACGTCCCGCCGGAGCGCTGGATCAGCCGGCGCCGCAGTCCGAAGACGAAGAGCCCCACCAGAACCAGCGCGATCAAAGCAAGTCCGCACATGAGCAGAGTGAGGATCATCGGCACCGACCTCCTCGCCTCTACTGTCGGTCGACCGACCGACAACGGACCAACACATTGCACCCGCATTGCCTCAGCCGCGACCCGGTCCGGATTGTTCCCGGACCTGGCCGCGGCTGAGTCACGTTACGCCGCGCGCTGGGGTCAGCGCGCCGCCACCGCGCGCAGTCGGACGTCGGCGCGCCGCTCGGCGGAGGCGTCGGCCTCCGACTGAGCGCGCTCCAGCGCCCGCTCCGCACGCTGGACGTCGATCTCGTCGGACAGCTCCGCGATCTCGGCCAGCAGCGACAGCTTGTCGTCCCCGAAGGAGATGAATCCTCCGTGGACAGCGGCGACGACCGTGCCGCCGTCGCTCGTACGAATGGTCACCGGGCCCGACTCCAGCACACCGAGCAGCGGCTGGTGACCGGGCATGACGCCGATGTCGCCGGACGTGGTGCGCGCGACGACCAGGGTGGCCTCGCCGGACCAGACGCTGCGGTCCGCGGCGACCAGCTCGACATGCAGCTCAGCAGCCAAGGGTGGCTCCTCGGGTCACCACCCGGCGGCTTCGCCGGGTGTTGGGTCAAATTCTAGTGGGCGTACGGAGAAGGGCGGGACACGGGCCCCACGGGGTGGCCCCGCCCCTCTCCGCGGATGAGCTACGGGGCTCAGGAGACGCCGAGCTCCTTGGCGTTCTTCTTGAGGTCCTCAAGACCACCACACATGAAGAAGGCCTGCTCGGGGAAGTGGTCGTACTCGCCGTCGCAGATCGAGTTGAAGGCCGCGATCGACTCCTCGAGGGAGACGTCCGAGCCGTCCACGCCGGTGAACTGCTTGGCGGCGTGGGTGTTCTGCGACAGGAAGCGCTCCACGCGACGGGCACGGGCGACGACGAGCTTGTCCTCCTCGCTCAGCTCGTCGATGCCGAGGATCGCGATGATGTCCTGGAGGTCCTTGTACTTCTGCAGGATCCCCTTGACGCGCATGGCGCAGTCGTAGTGGTCCTGCGCGATGTAGCGCGGGTCCAGGATGCGGGACGTGGAGTCCAGCGGGTCCACGGCCGGGTAGATGCCCTTCTCGGAGATCGGACGGGAGAGAACCGTCGTCGCGTCGAGGTGGGCGAACGTGGTGGCCGGGGCCGGGTCGGTCAGGTCGTCCGCGGGGACGTAGATCGCCTGCATCGAGGTGATCGAGTGACCGCGGGTCGAGGTGATGCGCTCCTGGAGGAGACCCATCTCGTCGGCCAGGTTCGGCTGGTAGCCCACCGCGGAGGGCATACGGCCGAGCAGGGTCGAGACCTCGGAACCGGCCTGCGTGAAGCGGAAGATGTTGTCGATGAAGAACAGCACGTCCTGCTTCTGCACATCGCGGAAGTACTCCGCCATGGTCAGACCGGCCAGGGCGACACGCAGACGCGTGCCCGGCGGCTCGTCCATCTGGCCGAAGACCAGCGCGGTCTTGTCGAGAACGCCGGCCTCCTCCATCTCGACCATGAGGTCGTTGCCCTCACGGGTGCGCTCGCCGACACCGGCGAATACGGAGACACCGTCGTGCAGCTTGGCCACACGGACGATCATTTCCTGGATCAGCACGGTCTTGCCGACACCGGCACCACCGAACAGACCGATCTTTCCACCCTTGACGTACGGGGTGAGAAGGTCGACGACCTTCAGGCCGGTCTCGAACATCTCGGTCTTGGACTCGAGCTGGTCGAAGGCCGGGGCCTTGCGGTGGATCGTCCAGCGGTCCGCCCCGTCGACCACGGACGGGTCGTCGTTCAGGACCTCACCGAGCGTGTTGAACACACGGCCCTTGGTCACGTCGCCGACCGGCACCGAGATGCCCTTGCCGGTGTCGGTGACGGGCGCCTGGCGGACCAGGCCGTCGGTGGGCTGCATCGAGATGGAGCGGACCACGCCGTCACCCAGGTGCTGGGCGACCTCGAGGGTCAGCGTCTTGCGCGCGCCTTCGGTCTCCGGGTCGTCGACCTGGACGTGCAGAGCGTTGTAGATCTCCGGCATCGCGTCGACGGGGAACTCCACGTCGACGACCGGGCCGATGACCCGGGCGACGCGGCCCGTGGCAACGGCCGTCTCAACAGTGGTCGTCATTACTTGTCACTCCCCGCGGTCGCGTCGGCCAGCGCTGCTGTGCCGCCGACGATCTCGCTGATTTCCTGGGTGATTTCGGCCTGGCGGGCCGCGTTGGCAAGCCGGGAGAGGCTGTTGATCAGATCCCCGGCGTTGTCGGTCGCCGACTTCATCGCGCGGCGCGTGGCGGCGTGCTTGGAGGCAGCCGACTGGAGCATCGCGTTGTAGATACGGCTCTCGACGTACCGCGGCAGCAGGGCGTCGAGGACGTCCTCCGCCGACGGCTCGAAGTCGTACAGCGGAAGGATCTCGCCCTTGGCGGGCTTCTCCTCCGCCCCCGCGGCGGTAGCCGCTGATGTCACGTCTTCGAGGCTGAGCGGCAGCAGCCGGCCGTCGATGGCCGTCTGCGTCATCATCGAGACGAACTCGGTGTAGACGATGTGGAGCTCGTCCACGCCGCCCTCCGCCGTCTCCTTCTCGATCGCCTCGATCAGCGGCGCCGCGACCTTCTTGGCGTCCGCGTACGTGGGCTCGTCGGTGAAGCCCGACCACGACTCCACGACCTTGCGCTCGCGGAAGTTGTAGTGGGCCAGACCACGGCGGCCGACGATGTACATGTCGACCTCCTTGCCCTCGGCCTCCAGGCGCGCGGTCAGCTGCTCCGCGGCCTTGATGGCGTTCGAGTTGAAGGCGCCGGCCAGACCGCGGTCGCTCGTGAGGAGCAGAACCGCGGTACGGGTCGCCGTCTCCGCCTCGGTCGTCAGCGGGTGCTTGGTGTTGGAGCCAGTGCCGACCGCCGTGACCGCGCGGGTGAGCTCGGTCGCGTACGGCGTGGAGGCCGCCACCTTGCGCTGCGCCTTGACGACGCGCGAGGCGGCGATCATCTCCATCGCCTTGGTGATCTTCTTGGTCGCGGTGACGGATCGGATGCGACGCTTGTAGACCCGGAGCTGAGCTCCCATGAGTCAGGTCCCTTCCTTACGTCACTTGGCCGCGGCCGGAGCGTCCTCGCCGAGAAGCTTCCCGTCCGAGGTCTCGAACTGCTTCTTGAACTCCGCGATGGCGTCGCCGACGGCCTGCAGGGTGTCGTCCGACATCTTGCCGCCCTCCTTGATGGAGGTCATGAGGCCCTGCTCCTTGCGGTGCAGGTACTCCAGGAGCTCCTTCTCGAAGCGGCGGATGTCGTTGACCGGCACCTCGTCCATGCGGCCGGTGGTACCGGCCCACACGGACACGACCTGGTCCTCGGTCGCCATCGGCTCGTACTGCGGCTGCTTGAGCAGCTCGACCATGCGCTGGCCGCGCTCCAGCTGCGCCTTCGACGCGGCGTCCAGGTCGGAACCGAAGGCGGCGAACGCCTCCAGCTCACGGAACTGGGCGAGGTCCACGCGGAGGCGGCCGGAGACCTGCTTCATCGCCTTGTGCTGCGCGGAACCACCGACTCGGGAGACGGAGATACCGACGTTCAGCGCGGGGCGCTGACCGGCGTTGAAGAGGTCCGACTCCAGGAAGCACTGGCCGTCGGTGATGGAGATGACGTTGGTCGGGATGAACGCCGACACGTCGTTCGCCTTGGTCTCGACGATCGGCAGACCCGTCATCGAGCCCTTGCCCAGCTCGTCGGAGAGCTTCGCGCAGCGCTCGAGCAGACGCGAGTGCAGGTAGAAGACGTCACCCGGGTAGGCCTCGCGCCCCGGCGGGCGGCGGAGCAGCAGGGACACGGCGCGGTAGGCGTCGGCCTGCTTCGAGAGGTCGTCGAAGATGATGAGGACGTGCTTGCCCTCGTACATCCAGTGCTGGCCGATGGCCGAGCCGGTGTACGGCGCCAGGTACTTGAAGCCGGCCGGGTCGGACGCCGGGGCGGCGACGATGGTCGTGTACTCCAGCGCGCCGGCCTCTTCGAGGGCACCGCGCACGGAGGCGATGGTGGAGCCCTTCTGACCGATGGCGACGTAGATGCAGCGCACCTGCTTGTTCACGTCGCCCGTGCGCCAGTTGTCGCGCTGGTTGATGATCGTGTCGACGGCCAGGGCGGTCTTGCCGGTCTGGCGGTCACCGATGATCAGCTGACGCTGACCACGGCCGATCGGGGTCATCGCGTCGACGGCCTTGTAGCCGGTCTCCATCGGCTCGTGCACCGACTTACGGGCCATGACGCCCGGGGCCTGCAGCTCGAGGGCGCGACGTCCGCTGGTCTCGATCTCGCCGAGGCCGTCGATCGGGGTGCCGAGCGGGTCGACGACGCGGCCGAGGTAGCCCTCGCCCACGGCGACGGAGAGCACCTCACCGGTGCGCTGCACCGGCTGGCCCTCCTCGATACCGCTGAACTCGCCGAGGACGACGGCGCCGATCTCGCGCTCTTCCAGGTTCAGCGCGAGACCGAGGGTTCCGTCCTCGAACTTCAGCAGCTCGTTCGCCATCGCCGAGGGGAGGCCCTCGACCTTGGCAATACCGTCGCCGGCGACGGTGACCGTACCGACCTCCTCGCGCGAGGCCGCGTCCGGCTTGTACGCCTGGACAAAGTTCTCCAGCGCGTCCCGGATCTCCTCCGGCCGGATCGTGAGCTCCGCCATCTGGGTTCCCTGCTCTCCTTGTTGGGCCCGAAGTTTTCTTGGGGGGTCTGGGGTCAGCCCCCAGGAATCCTCTGCACGGCCCAACTAGGGCCGTATTTCGTGCTTGTTGAGTTACTGGCCGGCCACGCGGCGGCCGGCTTCCTCGATGCGGTCCGCGATGCTGCCGTTGATGACCTCGTCGCCCACCTGGACGGTGATCCCGCCGAGGACCTCGGGGTCCACGTCGAGGTTGAGGTGCATCGGGCGTCCGTACACCTTGACCAGGGCGGCGCCGAGACGCTCCTTCTGCTGGTCCGAGAGCGGAACAGCGGAGGTGACGACGGCCACCATGCGGTTGCGTCGGTCCGCGGCCAGCTTGGAGAGGGACTCGAGTCCCTCTTCCAGGCTACGTCCGCGCGGCGCGGTCACAAGACGCTCGACGAGTCGCTCCGTCACGTCCTCGGCGCGACCGCCGAGCAGGCTGCGCAGCAGCTCGCTCTTGGCCGTGCCCGTGGCGGTGCGGTCGGTGAGCGCCGCCCGCAGCTCGGTGCTGGAGCTGACGATCCGGCCGAACCGGAAGAGCTCGTCCTCGACGTTGTCCAGCACGCCGGCCTTCTGCGCGCCGGTCATGTCGGCGAGGTTGGCGAGCTCCTCGAGGGCGTCCACCAGGTAACGCGACTGCGACCAGCGCGTGCGCACCATGCCGGCCACCAGGTCGGCGGTCTCGCCGCCCACCTGGCCGGACAGCAGGCGCCCGGCCAGCTCGGCCTTGGCCTCGCCGGACTGCGCCGGGTCGGTCAGGACCCGACGCAGCGAGACCTCGCGGGCGAACAGCGCGGTGACCGCGGCCAGCTCGTCCGCGAGCTGCTTCGCGTCGACCGACGTGTTGTCGGTCAGCGCGTCCAGACGCTCGCGCGCGGCGGCCAGGGCCTCGCGGCTGGCTCCGTGCGCTGTCATCGAGCCGCCTCGGCCTTCTCCTCGAGCTCGTCGAGGAAACGGTCGATGGTGCGGCTCTGCCGCGCGTGGTCCTCAAGGGACTCGCCCACGAGCTTGCCGGCCAGGTCGGTGGCCAGCTGGCCCACGTCCTGACGGAGCGACTGCGCGGCGGCCTTGCGGTCGGCCTCGATCTGCGCGTGGCCGGCGGCGACGATCTCCTCGCGCTGACGCTGGCCCTCGGCCCGCATTTCGGCGATGAGCGTGGCGCCCTGCTCCTGCGCCTCCTGACGCAGACGCGCGGCCTCGTGCCGGGCCTCGGCGAGCTGAGCCTTGTACTGCTCAAGAACGCTCTGGGCCTCGGTCTGAGCGGCGTCGGCCTTTTCGATGCCGCCTTCGATCGCCTCGCGGCGCTCTTCCAGAACCTTGTTGATGTTCGGGAGGAACTTCTTGGCGAAGAAGCCGAAGACGATGACGAACGCGATCAGGCCGATGACGAGCTCGGGGATCTCCGGAATCAGAGGGTTTTGAGGCTCCTCCGACGCCAGCTGTACCAGGGAGATCACATCAGTGCCTTCCGTTGAAGTTTCTCGTCAACGAGACCGGATCAGGAAGGAACCGGGTAAACGAAGCCCATGACCAGACCGATCAGCGCCAGGGCCTCACAGAGCACGAAGCCGAGGATCTGGTTCTGGCGGATGAGGCCGGCGGCCTCGGGCTGACGGGCGAGGGCCTGCGTACCGTTACCGAAGATGATGCCGACGCCGATGCCGGGGCCGATGGCGGCGAGGCCGTAGCCGATCGCACCGAAGTTGCCCTGGACGTTGACCGCGGCGAGGGTCTCGAGAGCGGACATGCCGTAACTTCCTTCTTTTTACGGGCCGGTGGGGGTTGGCCACCGGATGTATCGGGGGGAGAGGCCGGGCGTACTCAGTGGTGCTTGGCGAGCGCGCCCTGGATGTAGCTGGAGGCCAGCAGGATGAAGACGTAGGCCTGCAGCGCCTGGATGAACAGCTCGAAGATCGTCATGATGATGACCATCACGAACGAGACACCCGCGTAGGCGATGCCGATGCCGTTCAGCAGGTACCAGCTCGCGATGGTGAAGATCACCAGCAGCACGTGGCCCGCGAACATGTTGGCGAAGAGCCGCACCGCGTGGGTGAAGGGCCGGATGATCATGTTCGAGAGGAACTCGAAGAACATGACCATCGGGAAGACCGGGCCGAGCGAGCGGTCGTAACCGGTGATGTTCTTCCAGCCACCGATGAAGCCGTGCCTCTTGAAGGTCACGCTCACCCAGAGGATGTAGACGATCGCCGCGAGGCCCGCCGGGAGGGCGATGACCGACGTCACCGGGAACTGGGCGAGCGGAACGATCGACCAGATGTTCATGATCCAGATGAAGAAGAACAGCGAGACCATCAGAGGGACGTACTTCTCGCCCTCCTTCTTGCCGAGCGTCTCGTAGACGACTCCACGGCGCACGAAGTCGTAGCCGATCTCGCCGATCATCTGGAGCTTGCCAGGGATCAGCTTGGGCTTATTGAAAGCCGCCCAGAAGAAACCGATGACGACGACCGAACTCACCAGCGCCAGCAGCATTGGCTTGTTGAACTCAAAGCCGCCAACGGTGAAAATCGGCTCGAAGAGGAAGGAGTGCAGGCCGGGGGTCGGGAAACCGCACCCTTCAAAAATATGGCAATCGGTCTCGAAGGCGAGCGTCTGGGCGTTACTCACCGCGAGCTCCTTCAACGTGGCGCATGGGTACGGCAACCTCGATGTGTCGGCGCGGCCTACGACCGCGGAGCGGCACTGGACTGGACTTGCGGATTTGGGGGCGGCGGCTGGGATCCGAGCCGTAAGGCTTCACAGGCACGGCCGCCTCCCGCGCCAGCTCTGCCGCAGTTGTGGCGAGACCATAGCAAATGAGCGGAGGCCTTCTTACGCTGGCCCTACAGCTCACGATTGCGGCCGGGCGGTATCCGGCTCCACATAGAGGACCTTGGCCTTCATATGGGCGCGCAGCTGCGCCCCGATCCACACCAAAGTGGCGGCGAGCAGCGTGAACGCGAAGCACTTGGAGTTGAAAGCCGATGTACCGCGCAGCGCGGTGAGGACGACCATCAACAGCAGAATCTGCACGGTGTAGACCAGCAGGCCCATCATCTGGAACAGATGCGGGAAGGAACGCGCACTCCGCTGCAGCACCACGAGGCCACCGCCCATGAACAACAGGACGAGAAGAGCACCGAAGGTGGCACCGAGCGCACCCTTGCCACCGGCCACGGCGGCACTGACCGCGACTCCCGCCGCACCCGCGGCAGCGGTGGGCAGGGCACAGTGCAGAAGTGTGCGGGCGTCGTTGGACTGCATGGCGGCAGCTCCTCCGGCGAAATTTGGGGACGTGGCATTGCGATCGTCGAGCGAAGGCCCTAGCCCGGACACGACGAGGCGCACCTCACCAGGGCGGCCGGTCTCGTCGGGCCGCCCCAATATATCTCGGGTTCTCGTGAACCGTATCACAAACTATTTGATGCAGTCTTTACCTGAAAGTGTGCCGACCATCACACGATCGGTCCGCGGTGCCGGGGCCTGTCGGAGACCGCGGTGCTGCCGTGCGCCTTTCCGGCGCCGGTCAGCTCCCGCACGGGGGCGGCCGGGCTCGCGGGCGTCCCGACGTCGTCGAGGGCGGCCTCCGTGTCGGCGCGCCGCGTCCGGCGGCGGTAGCGCGGGGGCACGAACGCCTCGGCCCAGCGCGGGGTGCGCGGCGTGAAGCGCGGCAGCAGCAGGAGTACGAGTCCCAGCGCGCTGAGCGCGACGATGACGAAGAGGATCCACACGCTCGTGGAGTGCACCGAGTACGCGACGGTGCCGAAGGCGATGAGCGCCGACCAGAAGTACATGATCAGCACCGCGCGGCTGTGCGAGTGGCCGATCTCCAAGAGGCGGTGGTGCAGGTGCCCGCGGTCCGCGGCGAACGGCGACTTGCCGTTCCAGGTGCGCCGCACGATCGCGAGGACCAGGTCCGCGAAGGGGATCGCGATGATCGTCAGCGGCATCAGGAGCGGAATGAAGACGGGCAGCATCGCGTGCGTGGCGTCGCGGCCGCCGCCGAAGTTCAACTTCAGCGTCGCCGGGTCGACCTGTCCCGTGACGGAGATGGCGCCCGCCGCGAGGACGAGGCCGATGAGCATCGAGCCGGAGTCGCCCATGAAGATGCGGGCGGGGTGCATGTTGTGCGGCAGGAAGCCCAGGCACATGCCCATGAGGATGGCGGCGAAGAGCGTGGCGGGCGCCGCCGACTCGATGCCGTAGCCGTACCAGATGCGGTAGGCGTACATGAAGGACGCCGCGGAGGCGATGCAGACCATGCCGGCCGCGAGGCCGTCGAGGCCGTCGACGAAGTTGACGGCGTTGATGGTGATGACGACGAGGGCGACCGTCAGCAGGGTGCCCTGGCCGGACGTCAACGAGACCGTTCCGACGCCGGGGACCGGGATCCACAGGATCGTCAGGCCCTGCATCACCATGACGCCCGCGGCGATCATCTGGCCGCCGAGCTTGATCAGGGCGTCGATCTCGAACTTGTCGTCCAGGACACCGATCAGCCAGATCAGCGCCGCTCCGGAGAGCAGCGCGCGCGGCTCGTTGGAGTTCTCGAAGACCGCGTTCAGGTTCGGCAGGTGGTCGGCGACCAGCAGCCCCGCGCAGAGTCCGAAGAACATCGCGATCCCGCCGAGCCGGGGCGTGGGCTCCCGGTGCACGTCGCGGGCGCGGATCTCCGGCATCGCGCCGGCCACGATCGCGAACTTCCGCACCGGCCCGGTCAGCAGATAGGTCACCGCGGCCGTGATGCAGAGCGTCAGCAGGTATTCACGCACGGGCTTCCCCACAGGTATCGCTGGCCATCTCAGCCCCACACCCTAGCTTTGCGCGCATACGGTTGGGGACTTACGGGTAGCGACGATGGTTGCACGAGTACGCGCACGTCTCCGACGCCCCTGCCCCCTCCTAGCCCGGATACGGCGGAAATCTGCCCACCAGTTCGCGTACCTCTTCTCGTACGTTCGATGCCTCGCGGACCGCTTCGACCAGCAGGGCGGCGATCCGCACCAGGTCGGGGCCGGTCATGCCCTGGGTCGTGACGGCGGCGGTGCCCAGGCGCAGGCCGCGGGCCTCGCCGTGGGGCAGGGCGCAGGCGTCGAGGACGATCCCGGCGGCCGCGAGCCTGCCGCGGGCGGTGTGCGCCTCCACTCCCAGGGGTGCGGGATCGGCGAGGATCAGATGCGTGTCGGTGCCGCCGGTGGTGATCGCGAACCCGCCGGCGGCGAGGGCGTCCGCCAGCGTGCGGGCGTTGGCGACGACCTGATGGGCGTAGGCCGTGAAGGCCGGGGTCAGCGCCTCCCCGAACGCGACGGCCTTGGCGGCGATCGTGTGCATCTGGGCGCCGCCCTGCGTGAACGGGAAGACGGCCCGGTCGATCCGTTCCGCGAGGTCCGCCCCGCAGAGCAGGAGGCCGCCCCTGGGGCCGCGCAGGACCTTGTGGGTGGTGGCGCAGACGACGTCGGCGTGCGGCACCGGGTTCGGCGCCGCTCCCCCGGCCACCAGGCCCATGGGGTGCGCCGCGTCGGCGATGAGATACGCCCCCACGTCGTCGGCGATCTCACGGAAGGCCGCGTAGTCGATGTGCCGGGGATAGGAGATCGAACCGCAGACGATCGCCTTGGGGCGGTGGGTGCGGGCGAGGGCGTGCACCTGGTCGTAGTCGAGGAGGCCGCTCTCGGTGTCGACGCCGTAGCCGACGAAGTCGAACCAGCGGCCGGAGAAGTTCGCGGGCGAGCCGTGCGTGAGGTGGCCGCCGTACGGCAGCCCCATCGCGAGGACCGTGTCACCGGGCCGCAGCAGCGCGGCGTACGCGGCGAGGACGGCGGAGGACCCGGAGTGCGGCTGCACATTGGCGTGTTCGGCGCCGAAGAGGGCCTTGGCCCGGTCGACGGCGATGCGCTCGGCGACGTCGACCAGCTCGCAGCCGCCGTGGTGGCGCGCGCCCGGGTAGCCCTCGGCGTACTTGTTGGCGAGGGGGGAGCCGAGGGCGGTGAGGACGGCGGGCGAGGTGAAGTTTTCGGCGGCGACCAGCTGGAGCACGTCGGCCTGCCGGGCGGCCTCGGCCATGAGGACCTCGGCCAGCTCGGGGTCCTGTCGGCGCAGCGCGTCGAGATCCGTGTACGACGCCTCGTGGGCGGTGGGTGCGGTGCTGACCGTGCTGAGCGGCATCGTGGGCTCCGGGGCCTGGCGGGGGTGACCTCAGATCCAATGTAGGCCGCCGCCCGCGTACGGGCACGCCGGTCGGCTACATGTGTGCGGGCACCCCGGTCAGCGCCGTCACCACGGGGTCAAGCGCCTGGTTGATCTCGTCGCCCACCGAACGGAAGAACGGCAGGGGCGCGCCGTACGGGTCGTACACCTCGTCGGCCTCGACGCTCGGCGCGAGGAGCCAGCCGCGCAGTGCGGCGGCGGCCCGCACCAGGGCACGGGCGCGCTCCACCACGCCGTTGCCGTCCGGCTCCGGCAGGGTCGTCGGGTCTATGGCCCGCACGAGCCGTGTGAACTCCTTGAGCGTGAAGGTGCGCAGGCCCGCCGAGTGGCCCATGGAGATGACCTGCGCCCGGTGGTCGCGGGTGGCGGTCAGGACCAGGTCGGCGCGGATGACGTGGTCGTCGAGCAGCTCGCGCCCCATGAAGCCGGTGGCGTCCGCCCCGAAGTCCGCGAGGACCGTCTCGGCGTTGGTCTCCATGGGGGCGCCCTCGTGGCCCCAGGTGCCCGCGCTCTCCACGGTCAGACCGCCGAAGAGGGGGTCGCCGAGGCGGTCGGCCAGGGCGTGCCGGGTCAGCCGCTCGGTGATCGGCGAGCGGCATACATTGCCGGTGCTGACGTGGAGGATGCGGAAGGTGCCCGCAGAGCCCGGGAAGCCCGCTATGCCACGCCCCGTCTCAGGGGCTGTCAATTCGCCACCTCGAGGTCGGGTACCACCTTGCGCAGCTCGTCCGCGTCAAGGGCGCCGGCGCGGAGCAGGACCGGCACCTTGCCCGTGACGTCGACGATGGACGACGGGACGATCCCGGGGGTCGGGCCGCCGTCCAGGTACACGGAGACGGAGTCGCCGAGCATGTCCTGGGCGGCGTCGCAGTCCTCGGGGGCGGGGTGCCCGGTGAGGTTGGCGGAGGAGACGGCCATGGGGCCGACCTCGGTGAGCAGTTCGATGGCGACGGGGTGCAGCGGCATGCGGATGGCGACCGTGCCGCGGGTGTCGCCGAGGTCCCACTGGAGGGACGGCTGCTGCTTGGCGACCAGGGTCAGGGCGCCGGGCCAGAAGGCGTCGACGAGTTCCCAGGCCATCTCGGAGAAGTCGGTGACCAGGCCGTGCAGGGTGTTCGGGGAGCCGATGAGGACGGGGGTGGGCATGTTGCGGCCCCGGCCCTTGGCGTCGAGCAGGTCGGCGCACGCCTCCGGGCTGAAGGCGTCGGCACCGATGCCGTAGACGGTGTCGGTGGGCAGCACCACCAGCTCGCCGCGGCGGACGGCGGACGCGGCCTCGCGCAGACCGGTCGAGCGGTCGGTCGCGTCGTTGGTGTCGTATCGCCGTGCCATTAGCGGGCCTCCTCGTACACGTACTGCTGCCTTGAAGTGGTCTTGGTTGTCACGGCATCGCCCTGCGGGCGGTCGCGAAGCGCGGCCTGTTGTTGAGGTCGGGGTGGTCGGCCGCGTCGGCCCAGCCGCGTGCCTCGGTGAAGATCCACGGGACCTGGCCGCCCTGGGTGTCGGCGTGCTCGATGACGACGACGCCGCCGGGGCGCAGCAGGCGGTGGGCGGTGCGCTCGATGCCGCGGATCAGGTCGAGGCCGTCCTCGCCGGAGAACAGGGCGAGGTCGGGGTCGTAGTCGCGGGCTTCCGGAGCGACGTACTCCCATTCGGTGAGGGGGATGTACGGCGGGTTGGAGACCACGAGGTCGACCTGGCCGTCCAGCTCCGGGAGCGCGTCGCGGGCGTCGCCCTGGGAGAGCTGGACCCTGGACCCCTCGACGTTCTTACGCGTCCACTTCAGGGCGTCCTCGGACAGCTCCACGGCGTGCACGCGCGAGCGCGGGACCTCCTGGGCCAGGGCGAGCGCGATGGCGCCGGAGCCGGTGCACAGATCGACGATGAGCGGCTCGACGACGTCCATCGCGCGGACCGCGTCTATGGCCCAGCCGACGACCGACTCGGTCTCCGGGCGCGGCACGAAGACGCCGGGGCCGACCTGGAGCTCCAGGTAGCGGAAGTAGGCGCGCCCGGTGATGTGCTGGAGCGGCTCGCGGGCCTCACGGCGCGCGATCGTCTCCCAATAGCGGGCGTCGAAGTCGGCGTCCTTGACGGAGTGCAGCTCGCCCCGCTTCACGCCGTGCACGAAGGCGGCGAGTTCCTCCGCGTCGTTGCGCGGCGAGGGTACGCCGGCGTCGGCCAGCCGCTGGGTGGCCTGGGCCACTTCCGCGAGCAGCAGGTTCACGCTGGTCCTCCGAGGGGCGTCGTACGAGGGATGGGGGCGTCGTCGGGCTCTCAGGCTGCCGCGAGCTTGGCCGCGGAGTCCGCGTCGACGCAGGCCTGGATGACCGCGTCGAGTTCGCCGTCGAGCACCTGGTCCAAGTTGTACGCCTTGAAGCCGACGCGGTGGTCCGAGATCCGGTTTTCCGGGTAGTTGTACGTCCGGATCTTCTCGGAGCGGTCCACGGTGCGGACCTGGCTGCGGCGCGCGTCGGCGGCCTTGCTCTCCGCCTCCTCCTGCGCCGCGGCGAGCAGCCTGGAGCGCAGGATACGCATCGCCTGCTCCTTGTTCTGGAGCTGGCTCTTCTCGTTCTGGCAGGAGGCGACGACGCCGGTGGGGACGTGGGTGATGCGCACCGCCGAGTCGGTGGTGTTGACGGACTGGCCGCCCGGCCCGGAGGAGCGGTAGACGTCGATCCGCAGGTCGTTCGCGTGGATCTCGACGTCGATCTCCTCGGCCTCGGGCGTCACCAGGACACCGGCGGCGGAGGTGTGGATGCGCCCCTGGGACTCGGTGGAGGGCACGCGCTGCACGCGGTGCACGCCGCCCTCGTACTTCAGGCGCGCCCAGACGCCCTTGCCGGGCTCGGTGGCACCCTGGCCGCCCTTGGTCTTCACGGCGACCTGGACGTCCTTGTAGCCGCCCAGCTCTGACTCGGTGGCGTCGATGATCTCGGTCTTCCAGCCGACGCGCTCCGCGTACCGCAGGTACATGCGCAGCAGGTCGCCGGCGAAGAGGGCGGACTCGTCGCCGCCCGCGCCCGCCTTGACCTCAAGGATGACGTCCTTGTCGTCGTTGGGGTCCCGGGGCACGAGCAGCAGCCGCAGCCTCTCGGTGATCTCCTCGCGCCGGCGCTCCAGGTCCTTGACCTCGGCGGCGAACTCCGGGTCGTCGGCGCCCAGCTCGCGGGCGGTCTCGATGTCGTCCCCGGTCTGCTTCCAGGCGCGGTACGTCGTGACGATCGGGGTCAGCTCGGCGTAGCGCTTGTTGAGCTTGCGCGCGTTGGCCTGGTCGGCGTGGACCGACGGGTCGGCGAGCTGCTTCTCGAGATCGGCGTGTTCGCCGATCAGTTCCTCGACCGCCTCGAACATCGGGGGCTCCTGGTTTTCTGCGCGTGGGTTCTACGCCAACGCGAGGGTTCTACGCGAATTGGCTGCGGGACGGCAAAAGCGCCGGTCCCGGCCACCCCCTCCCGAGGGCGGCCGATGACCGGCGCAGTGGCTCGCTACTTGTTGGCGCCGGCAGCCTTGCCGAAGCGGGCCTCGAAGCGGGCCACACGGCCACCGGTGTCGAGGATCTTCTGCTTGCCCGTGTAGAACGGGTGGCACTCGGAGCAGACCTCGGCGCGGACGGTGCCGCTGGAGATCGTGCTGCGGGTGGTGAACGACGCGCCACAGGTGCAGCTGACCTGCGTCTCGACGTACTCGGGGTGGATGTCGCGCTTCAAGGTGTCTCCTAGTTTCGGGAGGGCGCCGGGTCGTACGCGCGGATTGCTCGTACGTGAACCGGGGCCGACGTACCAGTCTGCCAGGACCGGCCGTATCTCCCAAAACCGGGGGAGGCCGGGATCTATTCCTGGGGCGGTGTTCCTGGGCGGTGACGCGCCTAGCCGCTGGTCACCACGGAGCCGGCGGCGCCCTTGTCGCCCGCCGATTTCTCGGTGGCGGACCTGGGGATGGCCTTGTCGGCCTTGAGCGCGTCCCAGACCTGCTGGTCGGCCTCTTCGAGGGGCAGGACGCGGTTGGGGTCGGCGGGGTCGTACTGGATGGGCATCGTGACCATCTTCATGTCGTCCGCGCCGATGCCCTTGAGGCCGTTCGCGAAGCTCGTGAGGCTCTTGACGTCGTTCAGGTCGGTGTCCGTGGTGATGGCGCTGGTCGCGTCGTCTGCCAGGTCGAAGAGCTTCTTCGGGCTGCTGAAGAGCCCGACGTCCTTGACCTGGTCGAGGAGGGCCTTGATGAAGGCCTGCTGGAGCTGGATGCGGCCCAGGTCGCTGCCGTCGCCGACGCCGTGGCGGGTGCGGACCAGGCCGAGCGCCTGCTCGCCGTCGAGGGTGTGCGTGCCCGCGTCCAGGTCGAGGTGGCTGTCCTTGTCGTGGATGGCCTTCTTGGTGGTGATGTCGACGCCGCCGAGGGTGTCGATGAGCTTCTTGAAGCCGGTGAAGTCCACCTCGACGTAGTGGTCCATCCTGATCCCGGACATCTTCTCGACGGTCTTGACGGCGCAGGCGGGGCCCCCGACCTCGTACGCCGTGTTGAACATCTGCCGCTGCCCGCCGGGCTCGGTCTTCCCGTCCTCGGTCTTGCAGTCGGGCCGGGATATCAGGGTGTCGCGGGGTATGGAGACGACGCTGGCCTTCTTGTGGCCCTCGTAGACGTGCACGATCATCGCGGTGTCCGAGCGGGCGGCGCCCTCGTCCTTGCCGTACTTGGCGTTGTCGCCGGAGCGGGAGTCGGAGCCGAGGACGAGGATGTCCTGGGAGCCGTTGTCGATGTCCGCGGGCCGGTCGGTGCCGAGCGCGTTGTTGATGTCGACGCCCTTGAGGTTGCCGTTGAGCTTGAAGAACACGAAGCCGAGGCCGGTTCCGCCGAGAACGACCACACCCGCCGCGGTCCAGGCCGTGACGGCGAGTGCCTTCTTGCGCCTGCTGCGCGGCTTGCGGCGGCGGCCGCGCCTGCCGCGCTTCGGCGCGTCGGCGGGCCTTCTCTCGTCAGTCATGCGCCCCTCAGTCCTCGTCGGTCGGTTACCCCCTGCTTTCAGGGTCAGGCGTGGCTTTCCGTCACTTGTCAGACGTGAAAGCCGAAAGAAGGGTTGCATGGCACCCTGTGCGCGCCCCGGGTTCCGACCACTACGCACAGTGCGCTCTGCCCCGTACTTTCCGCCTCTCACCTGCGCTTTCATTCGGAGAGGCGCTACCCCCAGTGACCGTGAGAATCTCTTAGCCGTGTGGCCAAGGTCTCGGCAAACGGAAGGGGCCGGTCCCGTCGTATGACGGGACCGGCCCCTTCCGGTCATCTTGCCTCAGGCGCCCGCGCCGGATCAGTCGTTGCCGTTGCCCGGCGCCGGGGTCGTCTTCTGGATCTGCAGCAGGAACTCGGCGTTCGACTTCGTCTGCTTCATCTTGTCCAGGAGCAGCTCGATCGCCTGCTGCTGGTCGAGCGCGTGCAGCACACGGCGCAGCTTCCAGGTGATGGCCAGCTCGTCGCTGCCGAGCAGGATCTCTTCCTTGCGGGTACCGGACGCGTCGACGTCCACCGCCGGGAAGATGCGCTTGTCGGCGAGCTTCCGGTCGAGCTTCAGCTCGGCGTTGCCGGTGCCCTTGAACTCCTCGAAGATGACCTCGTCCATGCGGGACCCGGTGTCCACCAGCGCGGTCGCGAGGATGGTCAGCGAGCCGCCGTCCTCGATGTTGCGCGCGGCACCGAAGAAGCGCTTGGGCGGGTACAGCGCCGTCGAGTCGACACCACCGGACAGGATGCGGCCGGAGGCCGGGGCTGCGAGGTTGTACGCACGGCCCAGACGCGTGATCGAGTCGAGCAGCACGACGACGTCGTGGCCCAGCTCCACCAGCCGCTTGGCGCGCTCGATGGCCAGCTCGGCGACCGTGGTGTGGTCCTCGGCCGGACGGTCGAAGGTCGAGGAGATGACCTCGCCCTTCACCGACCGCTGCATGTCGGTGACCTCTTCCGGACGCTCGTCGACCAGGACGACCATCAGGTGGCACTCGGGGTTGTTGACCGTGATCGCGTTGGCGATCGCCTGCATGATCATGGTCTTGCCGGTCTTCGGCGGGGCCACGATCAGACCACGCTGCCCCTTACCGATGGGCGCGACGAGGTCGATGATGCGGGTGGTCAGCACGCCCGGGTCGGTCTCCAGGCGGAGCCGGTCCTGCGGGTAAAGGGGCGTCAGCTTGCTGAACTCCGGCCGCCCGCGGCCGGATTCGGCCGCCATGCCGTTCGCCGAGTCGAGGCGCACGAGCGCGTTGAACTTCTCGCGGCGCTCGCCGTCCTTGGGCTGGCGGACCGCGCCGGTGACGTGGTCGCCCTTGCGCAGGCCGTTCTTGCGGACCTGGGCCAGCGAGACGTACACGTCGTTGGGGCCCGGGAGGTAGCCCGACGTACGGATGAAGGCGTAGTTGTCGAGGATGTCCAGGATGCCCGCGACGGGGATCAGGACGTCGTCCTCGGAGACCTGCGGCTCGTTGCCGAAGCCCTGCTCGTCGCGGCCACGACGGCCACGGCGGTCGCGGTAGCGCCCGCGGCGGCCGCGGCGGCCACCCTCGAAGTCGTCGTCGTCCTGCGGACCGTTGTCACGCTGACGGTCCTGACGGTCCGGGCGGTCCTGACGGTCCGGGCGGTCCTGGCGGCCGCCGCCCTGCTGCTGGCGGTCCTGCCGCTCCTGGCGGTCCTGACGGCCCCCGCCCTGCTGGTCGTCGCCCTTGTTGCCGCGGCGGTCACGGTCGCGGTCACGGCCGCGGCCCTGGCGGTCACGGCGGTCACGACGGCCGTCGGCGTTGTCGCCGGAGGCGTCGCCGCCCTTGGCCTCGGACGCGTCGCCCTTGGCCTCGGCCTTCGGCTCGCTCTTCGCCTCGGCGGTGACGGTCTCCGGGCTGCCCGCGTCGGCGGTGGCCCGGCGCCGGCGGCGCTCACCGGCGGGCTGGTCGTCTCCCCCACGCTCGGTCTCGCTCGTGCGGGCGGGGCCCCCGGCCGGCTGGCCGGGGATCTCGATCTGCTGCTGGGCGACGGCCTTCTCGGCCTTGCCCGTCTCGGCCTTGTCCGCCTTGCTCGCCTTGACGGCGCTCTCGGCGGCTTCCTCGCCCGTACGGGCCTTCGAGGTGGCCCGGCGCTTCGGCTTGGTCTCGGTGGCGTCGCCGGCGGGTGCGGCGCTCTTCGCCGGGGCGCCGCCCCCTGCCTGCGCCTCCTTGATGACCTCGATCAGCTGGCTCTTGCGCATGCGCCCGGTTCCCTTGATCCCAAGGCCCGAGGCGACCTGCTGCAGTTCCGCCAGCACCATGCCCTCGAGGCCGGTGCCGCGGCGCCGCCGGGACCCGGCCGAAGCACCGGTGGCAGGCGCCGCGGAGGCGTCCGTGGCGGGCGTGTCGGCAGTCACGCCCATCAGATCGGTGGTGTCGCTCACGAAGGGTCCTTCCCTGGAGCGGACGTCGGCCTGTCTGGCTCGGCGACCGGTTGTGCTGTCCGGCGGTCCTATGCGTATGGACCGTGCCGGGGCGGTGGTCCGCCAACGAGGCGGAAGAATTCATTGGTGATGGCGAGTCCCGACGCGGTGCCACTGATGTGCGGTGTCACTCGGCTCGGTCACGCCGGTTCCGGAGCGTGCTCAGGACCGCTCAGTGCGGGGCACGAAGCAGTTTGGGAGGCTCCCGGAAGAATGGTTGTCCCGGACGGGGACACAAAGCACCTCGCCATGGTGAGGTCGGGTGCAGACTTGAGATTAACACTACCGGATCCAACAAACATTCCCCCTCTCGGAATCGGGACACCCCGAATTCCCTGCGTTCACTGCGTTCCCTGCGTCAGGGCGCGAGCGGCAGCACGCTCGTTCCCGCGGCGTCGAGCGCCAGGCGGTTGGCCGCCCAGCCCTCTCCCGCCAGGCGTGCGACCTTGTCGGCCGCACTGTCTTCGGCCAGCGCGAGGACCGTGGGGCCCGCGCCGGAGATCATCGCGGGCACACCGTCGGCGCGCAGCCGCTCCACCAGGGCGGCGCTCTCCGGCATGGCCGGGGCGCGGTACTCCTGGTGCAGACGGTCCTCGGTGGCGGGGAGCAGCAGCTCGGGGCGCCTGGTCAGGGCCTCGACGAGCAGGGCCGCCCGGCCCGCGTTGGCGGCCGCGTCGACGTGCGGGACGGTGCGCGGAAGCAGGCCGCGCGCCGTCTCGGTGAGGACGGGCTTCCCGGGGACGAAAACCACCGGAACGATGGAATCGGCGGGCTCCATCCTGATCGCGCGCGCCGCTCCGGAGTCCATCCAGGAGAGCGTGAAACCGCCCAGCAGACAGGCGGCGACGTTGTCGGGATGGCCCTCGATCTCGGTGGCGAGTTCGAGCAGCGCCGCGTCGTCGAGCTTGGCCTCACCACCTATGGTCACGGCGCGTGCGGCGACGATGCCCGCGCAGATGGCGGCGGACGAGGAGCCGAGCCCGCGCCCGTGCGGGATGCGGTTGGCGCAGACGATCTCAAGACCGCGCGGCTGTCCGCCGAGCAGGTCGAAGGCGGTGCGCAGGGAACGTACGAGCAGATGCGACTCGTCGCGCGAAAGGGTGCTGCTGCCCTCCCCCGCGATGTCGATGTGCAGGCCGGAGTCGGCCACCCGGACGACGATGTCGTCGTACAGACCCAGCGCCAGGCCCAGGGCATCGAAGCCCGGACCGAGGTTGGCGCTGGTCGCGGGGGTGCGCACCCGGACGGCGGCGGCGCGGAACGCTGGACCGGCCATCGCTCGATGACTCTCCTTGAGCTGCGTGTTTGTGAGGCTGCGTAGTTTCGTACGTGCCACATGTACGGAACACCCGAAGGCCGCGGACGACGGCGGCACCGCGGCATATGCGGCGGGGCGGGTTCGGTACAGCCTATCGAAGGAAGGTTCTGTGGCGACATAGGGCGCACAGGAGGCGCACGATGCGTGTCGTAAGCCCCCTGTGCACCCCCTGTGCGGAGTTGCGGGTTTTTCCCTGGCTGTGGCGGTTACGCCAGGCCGAGGCGCTCGGCCGCGGTGGCCGCGTCGACCGGGACCGTGACCGGCTGCGGGGCGCCCGCGACGGCCCAGTCCGGGTCCTTGAGGCCGTTGCCCGTGACGGTGCAGACGATCTTCTGTCCCTTGTCGACCAGGCCCTGCTCGGCGGCCTTCAGCAGACCGGCGACCGAGGCGGCCGACGCGGGCTCCACGAAGACACCCTCCTGGGACGCCAACAGCTTGTAGGCGCGCAGGATCTCACGGTCCGTCACCTCGTCGATGAGGCCGCCCGACTCGTCGCGCGCGTCGAGCGCGTACTGCCAGGACGCGGGGTTGCCGATGCGAATCGCGGTGGCGATCGTCGAGGGGTCCTTGACGATCTCGCCGCGCACGATGGGCGCCGAACCGGAGGCCTGGAAGCCCCACATCCGGGGGGTGCGCGTCGACACCGAGTCGCCGGCGTACTCCTTGTAGCCCTTCCAGTACGCCGTGATGTTGCCGGCGTTGCCGACGGGAAGGACGTGGATGTCGGGGGCGTCGCCGAGGGCGTCCACGATCTCGAACGAGGCGGTCTTCTGGCCCTCGATGCGGTACGGGTTGACCGAATTGACCAGCGCCACCGGGTAGTTCTCGGAGAGGCCGCGCGCGAGGTTCAGACAGTCGTCGAAGTTGCCGTCGACCTGAAGGATCTTCGAGCCGTAGACGAGCGCCTGGCCCATCTTGCCGAGCGCGATCTTGCCCTGCGGCACGAGGACCGCGCAGACCATTCCCGCGCGTACGGCGTAGGCGGCGGCGGACGCCGACGTGTTGCCGGTGGAGGCGCAGATGACGGCCTTCGCGCCCTCCTCCTTGGCCTTGGTGATCGCCATGGTCATGCCGCGGTCCTTGAAGGACCCGGTGGGGTTCGCACCCTCGACCTTGAGGTGGACCTCGCAGCCCGTGCGCTCCGAGAGCACCTGCGCGGGCACGAGCGGCGTACCGCCCTCGCCAAGCGTCACGACCGGCGTGGTGTCCGAGACCGGGAGACGTTCCCGGTACTCCTCGATGATTCCGCGCCACTGGTGGCTCATTGCTGCTTACTCCCCTTCAACCCGCATGATGCTGGCGACACCACGCACGGTGTCGAGTCGGCGCAGCGCGTCGACGGTGCCGGTGAGGGCGGCGTCGGGCGCGCGATGGGTGACGACGACGAGGGATGCCTCGCCGTCCTTGCCCGTCTGACGGACCGTATCGATCGATACGCCGTGCTCGGCGAAGACCGTCGCGACCTGGGCGAGCACGCCCGGCTTGTCGGCCACGTCGAGGCTGATGTGGTAGCGCGTGACAACCTCGCCCATGGAGCCCACGGGCAGTTGGGTGTACGCGGAGTCGCCGGGTCCGGTGGACTCGGCGAGCTTGTTGCGGCAGACGGCCACGAGGTCGCCGAGGACGGCGGACGCGGTGGGCGAGCCACCCGCGCCGGGCCCGTAGAACATGAGCTGACCGGCGGCCTCCGCTTCCACGAAGACGGCGTTGTACGCCTCACGGACCGACGCCAGCGGGTGGCTGAGCGGAATCATCGCGGGATGGACGCGCGCGGTCACCGACCCACCGTCAGCGGCCCGCTCGCAGATGGCGAGGAGCTTGATGGTGCAGCCCATGCGTTTCGCGGACGCGAAGTCCGAGGCGGTCACCTCGGTCATGCCCTCGCGGTACACGTCGTCGAGGCGCACGCGCGTGTGGAAGGCGATACCGGCGAGGATGGCGGCCTTGGCGGCGGCATCGAAGCCCTCGACATCGGCGGTCGGGTCCGCTTCCGCGTACCCGAGGGCGGTGGCCTCGTCGAGGGCTTCCTGATAGCCGGCACCGGTGGTGTCCATGGCATCGAGGATGAAGTTCGTGGTCCCGTTCACGATGCCGAGAACGCGATTGACCTTGTCTCCCGCCATGGACTCGCGCAGCGGCCGGATGAGCGGAATGGCACCGGCGACGGCGGCCTCGTAGTACAGGTCGCGCCCGTGCTCGACGGCGGCGGCATGCAGGGCGGCGCCGTCCTGCGCGATGAGCGCCTTGTTGGCGGAGACGACGGAGGCGCCGTGCTCCAACGCGGTGGTGATGAGGGCGCGGGCGGGCTCGATCCCCCCGATGACCTCGACGACGACGTCGATGTCCCCCCGCTTGACCAGCGCGGTCGCGTCGGTCGTGACGAGGGCGGGGTCGATCCCCTCCCGCACCTTGGAGGGGCGGCGGACGGCGACCCCGGCGAGCTCCACCGGGGCGCCGATCCTGGCTGTGAGGTCATCGGCGTGCGTCGTCATGATGCGCGCCACCTCTGAGCCGACAACCCCACAGCCCAGCAGCGCCACCTTCAGCGGACGCGTACGCATCATCGACCTCACTTCTCATACATCTACGGTGGGACCAGTCTCACCCACCGGAACGGAGTTTCCGTCCATTGTCCGGATCCTGAGACATCTATTTCATTATCCGATTGTTCGTTTGGTTCGTCACCCGTGCCGGTGCCGGTGCCGGTGCCGGTGCCGATGCCGGTGCCGGTGCTGGTTCATCATCCGACATCGAGACGCAGGAGGTCTTCCTCCGTCTCACGCCGGACGATCACCCGCGCCGCACCGCCGTCCACGGCGACGACGGGCGGGCGAAGAGCGTGGTTGTAGTTGCTCGCCATCGAACGGCAGTACGCGCCGGTCGCGGGCACGGCGATCAGATCGCCGGGCGCGAGGTCCGCGGGCAGGAAGGCATCGCGTACGACGATGTCACCACTCTCGCAGTGCTTGCCGACGACGCGCACCAGCATGGGCTCGGCGTCGGAGGAGCGGGAGACCAGGGCGACGGTGTACTCGGCGTCGTAGAGCGCGGTACGGATGTTGTCCGACATGCCGCCGTCCACGGAGACGTACGTACGCAGCCCTTCGAGGGGCTTGATGGTGCCGACCTCGTACAGCGTGAAGGCGGTCGGACCGACGATGGCACGCCCCGGCTCGACGGAGATGCGGGGGGTACGGAGGTTCGCGGCCGCACATTCGCGGGTGACGATCTCGCTCAGGGCCTTGGCGATCTCGTGCGGCTCGCGCGGGTCGTCGTCCGAGGTGTACGCGATGCCGAGGCCGCCGCCGAGGTCGATCTCGGGGAGTTCGACGCCGTGCTCGTCACGCACCTCGGCGAGCAGCTGGACGACGCGCCGGGCGGAGACCTCGAACCCGGCCATGTCGAAGATCTGCGACCCGATGTGCGAGTGGATGCCGATGAGCTCGATCCCGTCGAGCTTGAGGGCGCGCCGGACGGCTTCGGCGGCCTGCCCGCCCGCGAGGGCGATGCCGAACTTCTGGTCCTCGTGGGCGGTGGCGATGAACTCGTGGGTGTGCGCCTCGACGCCCACGGTCACGCGGATCTGCACGCGCTGGCGCTTGCCGAGCCGCTCGGCGATGTGCGAGACGCGCACGATCTCCTGGAAGGAGTCGAGGACGATCCGCCCGACGCCGACGGCGACGGCCCGCTCGATCTCATCCGGGGTCTTGTTGTTCCCATGGAAGGCGATGCGCTCGGCGGGCATGCCGGCGGCGAGCGCGGTGGCCAGCTCACCGCCGCTGCACACGTCGAGATTCAGCCCCTCCTCGTGCAGCCACCGCACGACGGCCCGGGACAGGAACGCCTTGCCGGCGTAGAAGACGTCGGCGCCGGTGCCGAAGGCGTCGCGCCAGGCGCGGCAGCGGGCGCGGAAGTCGGCCTCGTCGACGAAGTACGCCGGGGTGCCGAACTCCTCGGCGAGCCGCGTCACTTCGATGCCGCCCACGCTGACGACGCCCTCGGGGGCGCGGGCGACGGTGCGGGACCAGACCTTGGGGTCCAGGGCGTTGAGGTCGGTGGGCGGCGCGCTGTAGTGGCCCTCGGGCAGGACGTCGGCGTGGCGGGGCCCGGCGGGGTGTGCGGAACGGCTCATGGCTCGGTGCTCTCGTCTCTCACGGGTGACACCCGTCGCTCGTCTCTCACGTCTCTCACGGGTGTCACAGGTATTCGGGTGCGCTGATGCCGAGCAGGGACAGGCCACCGGCGAGCACCGTCCCGGCGGCTTCGGCGAGCGCGAGCCGGGCGCGGTGGGCGGCCGAGGGTTTCTCGTCACCGAGCGGCAGAACGGTGTGCTGATACGCGAGCAGGGCGTCAGCGGTGCCGACGAGGTGCCGGGCGAGCCGGTCGGGGGCACGGTGGCGGGCGGCGGCGGCGAGGACGGGGGGGTGGGCGGCTATGTGGTCGAGCAGGGGGTGGTCTGGGGGGGTGGGGGCGTCGGGGGCGGCGGAGCGGCTGCCAGGGGCGGGGCCGCCGAGGTCGCCGGGGGTGACGGGGCTGCCGGGCGCGGCGGAGCGGTCACTGAGGGCGGGGCCACCGGGGTCGCCGGGGGCGGCGGGGCGGCTGCTGCGGGCGGGGTCGCCGGGGGCGGGGTCGCCGGGGGCGGCGGAGCGGCCTCTGCGGGCAGAGCTGGAGCGGTCGCCCGAGGCGGCGGGGCTGCCGAGGTCGCCTTGGGCGGCGTGGGCGGCGTGGCGGCCACTGGGGGCGAGGTCGCGGTCGCCCGGGGCGAGGTCGCCGAGGTCGCCGGGGGCGGCCTCGAAGCCGAGTTCGGCGGCGTTGCGGGTGAGGGCCCGGGAGCGGGCGTGGGCGTACTGGACCCGGAAGAGGGGGTTGGTCTCGCGCTGGACGAGGTGCGGGTCGCTACCGCCCTGCGCGGGGCCGGCGCCAGGGGCGATACGGGGATGGTCGTGGGCGGCGGGGTGGAGCAGGGCCCAGCGGGCGGCGTCGCGGCCGAGACGGAGGGGGTCCGAGCCGGCGGGGGCCGGGACGGGGCGCAGGGTGGGAAGCGGCTCCGGGGGCGTTCCGTACCCGTCGACCCTCACCCCGAGGATGTCGACCCATTCCCTCTCGGGGGCCGCGTCGGAGGTGACCCGGACGAGGATCCCCTGGGAGCGCAGGATGCGACGGACGCTGTCGGCGAGGACGACGGCGCGGAGGTCATGGGGGGTGTGGAGCTGGGCGAGCTCCCCGGTGTCGGGGAGGTGCCCGTAGCGGACGCCGCGCGAGCGGACCTCACGTACGAGGGCCACGGAGGGCGCCTCGGCGAGGGTGATGTTGAGGAAGCCGGCCCCGGTGATGTCGACGCCGGCGATGCCGGGCTCGGCGGCGAGCCGCGGGGACAGCACCTCGGCGACCTGCCGGGGCGTCCGCCCGGCGGCGCGGGCGACCTGGAGGGCCACGTTGGTGGCGTAGTCCCCGCATCCCCCGGGCCGGGGCCGCTCCACCCCCGCCTTCTCAGGCACGGAGACCAGGCTGAGCTCACCCGCGTCTACGGCATGACGCATGGCACGCAGCACGGTGCGGGAGAGCTCGACGGGGGTCACGGGACAAGCGTAGGGGAGGTGGGGGGTGGGTCGGCGACTTGGTTTCCGGATGGTCTTGGGATGTGGACGGGGGGCCTTGGGGGCTGGGGCCGGGGTCGCGGGGCGGGGGCCCGGGGCGGGGTCGCTGGGCGGGGTCCCGGGGCGGGGTCGCTGGGCGGGGTCCCGGGGCGGGGTCCCGGGGACGGGGCCGGAGGCCGAGGCGGGACTGGGCGCCTGGGAGCCGGCGGCGGGCTCGGCCCGTGGGTGTGACTGGCTTGGCTGGGCTGGCTGAACTGGCTGAGCTGGCTGGCCTGGCTGGCCTGGTTCAGTCGCCGGGGCGCGCGGCGGGCTCGGCCTGTGGCAGGGGCCGGTCCGGCTCGTCCGGTTCAGCCGCCG